>JAJFUH010000212.1 GCA_021372535.1 bacterium | reverse complement strand
AATAGAATATAGACCATTAAATCCTGTGAATTTATAAACCCGTTGAAAAGCCCCGCGGTCACAACCGGTTTTCGGAAAAAGAATGGGTGCTGTCCGAGCGAGCCGAAGGCTCGTGAGTTCACACATTCCCGAAAAACGGGCAGTGACCGGCGAATAAGGCTTTTCACGGGGTGCCCTTTCCTTGGTTACTTCCTTTGGGCACGTAAAGGAAGTAACATCTAAAAAAGTCTTCTTAAAAAAATGGGGTGTTGCCAGCGGTTTTCATACCCTTGACAGCAACAAAACAACACATTTCATAATAGGGCGTGCGAAAAAGACACTTTTTCACCGCTCTCCTAATTGATAAACAAGAAGTTATATTTGAATATCTTCAGTCCGTGTTTATCCGTGGTCAATAGATTTTTGTGTGCAGTCACCATGACTGCGGGATTATTTCTATTTTCAGGTGGGGCAGGCGCGTTTGCCCTTTGTCACCGTGCGGTCGTATGTCGAGATGAGCTTCCCGTCGCTGCGGACAACACCGCTGAATGTCGTGTCCACAACCATCTGGAGATCGCTGATCCTGTGGAAGGTGAGAATGCCGAAATCCCCGGCATCCGCATCATAGACCTTGTACGACCGGAAGCCGCCCGCAAGCAGGAGCGCGAGCGCCACAACGATACCCGCTATTGCTACCGTTCTCAGATATCCGGGGTTTTTTATCATCAGAGCAGATTCCTCCGAAAGTCCTCTGTCAGTTTTCTGTTGTTGCCGGAACGGATTGTCACCCGCCGTGCATCGAGGAAATCGAGGACAGCGAGGGCATATTTACGGGTGGAGTCGATATGGTACTTGAAATCAGCCGAATCGAGCTCTCCCTTTTCCTGAATGATGTTCACCACCATGTCCTGCGCTTTCCTGAAATTATCATAACTCAACACGACATTGGATGCAAGCCGAATCAGGATGCGCTCGTTGCACATGTAATCGAGGAGACGGTCGATCCTGTCATGTGGCATCCCGAGCAGGTCGGGCAGCTCGTCCGGTCTCGGGGTTTTGAATCCGGAATCATCGTAGATTTTCCGTATCCGTTCCATGAGCTCACAGTCATACGTGTCGAGCTTCCCGACAGCGGCCGGAAGAACGAACGTGTTCCCGCGGCGGACTATCAGGCCCCTCCGTTCGAGGTCATCCTGGATGTGTTTCCAGAGACGGTCGGGGAAATCGAAGCTCTGACGGAGCGTGCTCAGGGCGAGGCTCAGCGCCCCGTCCTCTGAGACCGCTTTCTCCAGCCGGGACTCGACCTCCCTCACCAGCGAACGGCAGCGCCCGGCAGCAACGTAGTAGTCGGCGCCCAGGGGGAGCGCCGTCCCTTTTTCCACGAGACGGGTGAGGCATGTTCTTACGATATCCATAGTGAGAAGGGTGCTTCTTGAGAGTGTTTCCGTTGAAACGGCGGCGTTGTGCCCGGCAATGAGGGCATACTCTATTTTTTTCTCCATGCCCTCTTCACCCGACGGGTCGATTCCCCGGAAGAACTCCTCATGCGCGGTAAGCATCTCGATCGCCTGTTTTCTCCGCGGCTTTTTCGCTTCGGGGGAAAGAGCGATTATCTCGCCGCCCGCAACGGTTGCAGCCGGTGACGGTCTCCTGACGATGAACCGGTCGAAGGGAGCCGCCGCGACGGGATTGGACAGAATCACTGTCGCGAATCCAGTTCTGTCTTCGGGAAGCGCCTTGTCTTCCAGAAAATAGATTTTGCCCGGCTCCTCGATGGTTCCCGTATGGAACTTTATCTCCTCGGCGTTACGAATCGGAGTCCTGAGGCCGTGGACAGCGGTAAGCCTGACATGGAAAGCGGGCGCTGGTTCCAGATATCCGGGAAGGCTGAGAACCTGTCCGCGCACCGGGGGTTTCTTGGAGAATTCCGGGATGTTGAGCCCCAGGCACTGGCCGTACTCGCCCACCGCGGTCTCGGTCATGAACTGCTGAATCGCCCTCACCTTTCCGGTCATGTGACCGGGAACAAGCTCCACCTGCTGCCCGATCGAAATAACGCCGTCAACGGGGATTCCCATCGCGACAACACCGAAGCCTTTCTGCGTAAACACATGCGCGACAGGCATTCTGAAGACGCCATACCGTCGTCGCCTTGACAGTCGCCCGGCCTCTCCGGCAAGAACGGCGTAAAACTCGGGATATCCGTCGAAAGTCTGTGACGACACCGGGCAGACAGGCGCTCCTTCCATGAACGTGCCCTTGAGAAAATCACGGATTTCCGAGGTGACCCGGCGGATACGGTCTTCCGGCACAAGGTCGATCTTGGTCAGCGCCACTATGCCGTGTCGGATGCCGAGCAGTTCCATAATCTGGAGATGTTCGACCGTCTGCGGCATGACACCGTCATTGGCGGCGATAACGAGCACGGTCATCTCGATACCCGATACCCCGGCGACCATGTTCTTGATGAATTTCTCGTGCCCGGGAACATCGACAATACCGATGCAGAGCCCCTCGCCGATAACGCACGGCGCGAATCCGAGCTCGATGGTCAGGCCCCGCTCCTGCTCGGCTTTCAGACGGTCGGTGTTGCAGCCTGTCAGGAGCTTCACGAGCTCAGTCTTCCCATGATCGACATGGCCGGAGGTGCAGATCATCATGTGCACTTCGGGCCCGGCGCCTTGTGCGAGCAGACCCGGCGGCCGGTGTTTCGAGCAGTCAGACATTGAGCTCCCTGCACACTTCCTTGTAGAGGGTCAAAGCCGGGCATCCCGCAAAGGCAACACCGAGGTGGGCCGCTTCCTCGATCTCCGGCTTCGTGATTCCCATCGACCGGGCGCTTTTGATGTGGTAAATCAGGCAGGGTTTACAGCGCTGGGCGACAGACAGGGCTATTTCCATGAGCTTCTTGGTGCGCCTGTCGATGAGGCCTTCCCCGGAGACCTTCTTCATGAAATCGTTGAACAGCGAGAGCGAATCAGCCGCCGTTTCATCGGTAAAAGCCGGCGGAGAGGGGCAGCACTCCAATTCGGGCGGGTTTTCGCAGCACGAGGAATCCGGGGGAGCCTGCCGAACCGGTTCATCCGGCCGCGGCGTGCCTGTCACATCGTTCTTATCCGCCATGATCAATCCTCCGTGTTTTCCAAAAAAGTTCCGGAGTTCCGTATTGGTGACTACTACCCGTACCCCGGACCGGCTGTCCTCTTTTTCGACGATTCTGCCGATGACCGATGCTGCGGCATGCCCGCGGCTCCTCATCTCGTCGGCAAACGCCCCGGCTTTCTCTTCCGGGAGGGAAACCAGAAGGCCGCCGGAAGTCTGGGGATCGTACAGAATGGGAAGGTACGTGCTGTCGCCTGTACCGGTTACACGCACCCATGCCATGGAGTATTCCTGGTTGCGCTCGATTGCGCCGGGGAGAATATCGTTCCGGATGCATTCCCCCACAGAGGCGAAAACCGGAATGGCGGACATGTCTATCTCCGCCATCAGGCCGTTGTCTCGCACCATTTCGACGAGGTGACCGGCAAGCCCGTACCCCGTGACATCGGTGCAGGCATGGCCATCAAAGGCGGCCATGAGTTCGGCGGCGTCCCTGTTGAGCGTGGCCATTGAAGCGCCGGCTTCGTCGAGGCATTCGCCGCTGATACGGCCAAGCTGTGCGGCAAAACAGACGATACCCGTTCCGAGCGGTTTGGTGAGTACGAGAGCGTCGCCGGGTTGTATGGCATCATGTTCGAATATGGCGTTTGTGTCGATGAGCCCGGTTACCGCGAAGCCGCACTTTATCTCCTCGTCGTTGATGCTGTGTCCCCCGATGAGGGAGCAGCCGGCCTCGGCGAGCTTGTCCATTCCGCCGCGCAGAATTGCCTCCATGATGGAGCCGTCCAGTTCGTCTATGGGAAACCCGATGACCGACAGGGCTGTGATTGGTTTACCCCCCATTGCATAGATATCGCTCACCGAATTGGCCGCGGCAATCTGGCCGAAAAGGTAAGCGTTGTCCACACAGGGGGTGAAAACATCGACTGTCTGCACGAGAGCGAAACGGTCGTCGATACGGTAAATCCCGGCGTCATCACCGGCGGCGGCGCCCACGATGACATTGGGATCGGTGACCGGCGGGAGCTTGCTCAGAATACGCAGGAGGTCGGCCTGCCCGATCTTTGAAGCGCATCCGGCTTTACGGACATGTTTTGTCAGGGCTATATCCTGCGGTCTGGAAGGCATTTTCTCCCCCGCGCAGGAACAGACGTTGTAGTCTTTGAAGGTCTGGCACGGGCAGCCCTGTTTCGGATTGCAGATGCAGTGCCCCAGTTTGATCGAACGCGTCATGACCGCTTTACGTCGGGTCGTATTTATCGTCATCGGATACCCTTTTTATTGTGAATGGTGAATCTTTAGAAATCTTGTGATAAACACCATTTACGTGAATATAAGCTTTCAAGGGTCGACGCGTAGTGCCGATCCCTGATTACTGATTCGGGGACATGTATATATGCTGGTGACCCCAAAAAACCACGATGAATTGTATTGTATGTAATACATTGATTATAAATAGTATAACTTCCTTTGGAGCTTCTGTTTTTTCAACCCCGTTGAAAAGCCCCGCGGTCACAAGCGTTTTTCGGAAAAAGAATGGGTGCTGTCCGAGCGAGCCGAAGGCTCGTGAGTTCACACATTCCCGAAAAACGGGCCGTGACCGTGGAAAAAGGCTTTTCTCGGGGTGCCCTTTCCTTGGTTACTTCCTTTGGGCACGCAAAGGAAGTAACATCTAAAAAGTATTTTTTAAAATAGGTGTTGTCCGGAACATCTTCACCTGACACTTTCTCCCAATCCAAGACTTT
>JAJFUH010000211.1 GCA_021372535.1 bacterium | reverse complement strand
AACTCACCCCCTGCCCCCTCTCTTGCCACAAGAGAGGGGAAGCGCCCGCTAACATCTATTTTATCAAGGTGTTATGCGCGGGGTGAGTTTCCATGGTTAAGAGTGGCAACTATCATATTCTACTGCAAATAAAAGGTACTCTGTAGTTTAACCGGACAGTTCTGGGGCTGAATGAATAATCCATAATTCTCCTGAAATCACCGTCCCCGTGTTCCCTGACCGCTGACAAGCTGACCGCCGTCCACCGTGATATTCGTGCCGGTCACGTGCTTCGCCTCATCCGAGGCAAGATAGAGGATTGCATACGCCACATCGATGGGCATTCCCCATCGTTTCATGGGTATCGTATCGCGGGTGGTGTTTTCGTAAGCGGTTCTATCCTCGCATTTTGCGAATATGGGATCCCAGAGCGGCGTATAGATCGCTCCCGGCGAGACGAGGTTACACCGGATATTGTAGCCTTTGTTGAGGCAGTGGAGGGCGACCGCCTTGGTCAGGTACCGTATGACCGATTTGCTCGACGCATAATCGAGCATTCCCGGCAGGGTGAGAATCGCAGAAAGCGATCCCACGTTGACAATCGAACCGCCCCTGTCCTTCATCACCGCGATGCCGTGCTTGCACCCGAGAAACGTTCCCTCCGCGTTGACCCGCATCACCCTGCGGAACTGTTCGATGCCGAGATGCTCCGGGTCCTGCGGCTCATTGAATGTAGTACCGTTGATTCCCGCACAGTTCACGAGGATATCGAGCTTCCCGTAACGGTCAACTGTTTGGCCGATCACCCGTTTCCACGTATCCTCTTCGGAGATATCGTGGTGGAAGAATGTCAATGCTTCCGATGTTTCAGGCGATTGCGGCTCATGAATATCGGTGATGACAACCTCCGCGCCCTCATCGTGCATGAGCGATGCGGCAGCTGCTCCGATGCCCGACGCACCGCCGGTGACGAGAGCCACCTTACCCTGTACCCGCCCGTGTGTCATGTGATTGTGCTCCTTCTTCAGAGAGAGGTGGTGAAAAGTATCTTTTCACACGCCAGATTATGAAATATGTTGTCGTTTGCTGTCGAGGGCATGTAAAAGTCCCGATTAATTAATCGGGGATTCAATGCCGTGCATAATGATATGTATCCTCACTGCTTTTTCTGTGAATTACCCGGGTCGGCAACCCGCCCGATCATATCCAGACATGCTTCAATGCAGACCTTCTCCGCTTTCGGGCTGTAGACGGAGCCATCGACCTCATAATCGCCCTCAATGAATTCCCTGGCCGATGGCAGATAGCCGCGATAACCGTTGGTAAGGGCTATCACGAACGTTTTTTCGAATGCTGACTGCTCCTTGATTGCCACACCGATTTCCGAAAAAACCTCATCGGGAACCGAAACGAAGATGGCGTCTCCGATCCTGAAACACTGGTGCTCGATGGTGCGCGAAGCCGGGCGGTTCGGTTCGTAGAAACGTTTGGCCGAGTTCAGGCGCTGTGTGGTCTGGAAAACGGCGACTTTAGCTTCGTCGATAATACGGGTTCCCGCCAGCTCCGTTTTTTTCTCGAGTTCGGCGAGGATTTTCGTTGCGGAATCGGCATCGCGTTTTGCTTTGTCGAGTGCCACGGGATATTCTTCGCGCAGCGGGTACTCGAATGTCCCGCATGCCGCGGCGAGGCCGATGTCGCCATCGGTCACGATTGCGGGCAGCGCTTTGCGTACGGCAGCCGCCATCTGGTTTCCTTTGACCTCGGCATACCAGTAATTCCGCACAGGCATATCGACACCGACTGCTGACAATTCCGGGCTGTATCCGACTCCAATGTCGCCCGCGCAGGACTGGAAAAACGCGGCCCAGACCTGCTCCCCGAACGTCTTTTTGATTCCCCGAATGGCGAAGTACGGCCAGTCTTCGGTAAAGAGCGTGTTTTTCCAGTCGAGTGTCGAAGGATGACAGCCGTAATTGAATGCGATTCCCAGCAGTTTACCGGCAGCGTCCTCAATTTTAATCAACCCCACCTCGGGATCGGGATGGAGACCCCCATAGAGCAGAGTACGGCGATTCCGGCCAAGCTCAAGCACCGTTGTGGACGCAACGCCGATACGTCCGGGAACCCGGTTTTCCCATGCGGTTACCGCGCTTTCGATACAACGGTCGATGAGGAGTTTGTGATAAACCTCGATCGATTCTCGCGACTGCTCCGCCGAACTGGAAAGCACCGCTCCGGCTACGGACACATTGCCCTGACGTAACCGTGGTCCCGAGTGTGTATGGGTTGCAGAAATCATGATATTGTTCGGCGGGATGCCGGTTTTATCGGTTATACCCTGCCTGATGACGGCAAAATCCTCGCGGGGGACTGCAACGAGGGCGACAGTCATCATGACGATTGCCGTACCCTTGCTGTCCTCGATAACAAGGCTGCGGGCATAGAGATCGTCGTGCACGCCGGTGGAGACCTGGCTGCGGGCAAAACCGTCCATCTGGAAGGGTCCGGCGGGGGTAATGATTGTTTCCCCGACGCCGACTTTCAGTGATGGCGTTTGAACTGTCTTTTCCGCACAGCATGCCAGTAGGGCTATTACCATGACCGTTATGATTGAAATTGCCATGCGGCGGGTGAAAAGATGATACATGAGATTGTTCCTTCCATGTCGGATGATAATTTCGTGTTTTCAATGCATGAATAATTGTCGAATGACGGTTTGCTTCGGATCGATAAGCATTATTTGAATCTTCAGGCTGGATCGAAGTGCGTATTTCTGATTTTCCGACCATAATCCTGTATCATGCCTGATGAAACTGCATGGGGATGTTGAGCAGGTAATCCTGCCCCTTTTCGGTTTGTGTCGGCTTGCCCGAAGCGACATCGACGATCATGCGTATCAGACGGTCGGCGGCATGGTTTTTATCCTCGGCTCCAGTGAGAAGCGCACTCGAATCGAAGTCGATCCTGTTTGCCCGCTGCCTGAAATATGTGGCGCTCCCGGTTATCTTGACGACCGGGAGAATCGGCGAAGGCATATCGGCTCCGACGGTAAAGGGCATGGTATTTCCGGGGCCTTCACCGCATGTGTTGAGCATGATGTGCACTCCGGCGCCCATGAATCCGGTCAGGACAAAATCGGTCATCGCCGGGCCGTCCATAAAAACGAGGCCGGATTTCGACGGCGCCTGCCCGTACCCGATAATCTCACTGAATGTTCCGGTTCCTGCCTTGAGAATGGAAACATGCGCTTTCTGCCTGAGCGTC
Source organism: bacterium (assembly GCA_021372535.1). Lineage (NCBI taxonomy): Bacteria > bacterium. The sequence continues at coordinate 1,578 of JAJFUH010000211.1, read as the reverse complement.
GCGAGTCCGCCCTCGACATTGAAGGCGACCATCTCGATATCGTCGGCTTTTTCACCTGTCGCGGTGAGCCGGGCTTCGCGGTATCGTACAAATTCGCGGAGTTTTTTACGGTCGGGCTCCGATTCACACCGGTCGAAGAGTTCGCTTTCGAGCCCGATCAGGTCGGGTGTTTCGCTCAGGACAACCGTTGCTCCGGCCCCGGAAAGGCGGTCTGTCACGGCGCCGCAGACGAGATTCGACGATTGTGCGGAAGCGGTGTCTGTTCCCGCGCAGTTGAGCCCTATTCTGAGCTGATCGATGCCGGTTTCGACCCGTTCGGCCCGGAGAGATTCCCTGACCAGACGGTCGGCATGCTTTCTTCCTTGCCGTACGAGGGCAGCACCGCCTTTGAGGGTTTTGACGGAGACGACATGGAATGGTTTCCCCGTACGCCGCGCCGCTTCAAGTATTTCGGCGGGTGTATGATCCTCGTTGCCCGATGAGACGAACACGAAACCCGCCACGTTCGGGTGCGTGGTTATTCCGGAGAGCAGACGTCTGAAAAGCACCCTGTCCGGGGCATAATTCCCGACGCCGTGTTTGTGCATGAGGGCATAGCAGTTATCAAACGGGGCCGCAATCGCTTTCGACCATGGATTACAGCAGAGATCGCCAGAAATGACAAGAACGACATTACGGATTCCGGCAGGACCGTTTTTTCGGGGGTAGCCGCGAAAAGTATTCATGCCTTGTCTCCTGGCTTGAACCGGGCGAGCAGTGTTTCCGCGGCGCTCCTGAACATCGCGGTGTCCATGCCACAGATGATAAGGTTGAAACCGAGGTCGCAGTAGTACGGTACCCTCGAAGGGTCGGGAACGATGAACGCCCCGATTTTACCGTGCTGTTTAATGGCCCTGCTCACGGTATGAACAGCCTCTTCGAGCTTCGGGTGACGGGGATCGGGCGTGATTCCCATATCCTGACTGAGATCGGAAGATCCGATGAAGAGAATATCGACTCCTTCCACAGCCGCAATATCGTCGACATTACGCACCGCCTCCCCGGATTCGATCTGAACCATGAGCATGGTTTCATCGTTTTTTTCGGCCATCAGCGATGTGTCGAGCCGTTGTTTTCCCTGGAGTGTGCTCCTGCTGCATGTGGAATAACCGCGCCTTCCGAGGGGGAAATACCGGGCGTTCCGGACGGCTTCGAGCGCATCTTCGACCGTATCGACATGGGGTATGTTCACGATGCGGGCGCCCATGTCGAGAACCTGACCGGTACAGTTCGCCTCGTTCCGGCGTACCCGGACAAGCGGCACACAGCCGTAATTTTCGAGCGTAATGATGAGATGCTCGACTTCGGAGAATGTCATGGCGGTGTGTTCCATGTCGATCCAGACAAAATCAAAACCGGTGAGGGCGATGATTTCCGCCCACGAGGTCATAGTTCCCTGCATCACGAGACCGAATACGGGATCATGGGAACGAAGCTTCTCCCTGAAATTCATGAAATGCTCCCGTTTGGGATTCAGCATAACGCACCCCCGTCGACGGCGATAACCTGCCCAGTTATGAAATCCGCCTCGTCAGAAAC
>JAJFUH010000210.1 GCA_021372535.1 bacterium | reverse complement strand
ATATGTGAAAAAGGGCCATGTCCCAAATCATGTAATAATGCTGCAAGTCTTATAATTTGAACGTTGTCTTGGTTTTTAATAACACCTTCATTAAATAATTTTTCTGCAATTTTGCCCGCTATATTGAGTACTCCGAGAGAGTGTTCAAACCTTGTATGCAAAGCTCCGGGATATACTAAATAAGCTAGTGCAAGTTGTTTTATTCTCCTTAACCGTTGAAAAATTTCTGTATCGATAATTTTCCTTTCTAATTCAGAAATACCAATAAATCCATGTATAGGATCTCTTATGGCGTATTCATGAAAATTATAGGATAATCTTTTCATTTTTCAATATTGGTATAAGAGGGCTGTGAAAAAGTATATTTTTCACGAGCCCGATAATGAAATGTATTGTTTCGGTGCTGTCAAGGGCATGTAAATCGGCACTTCATGCCGACCCTTGACAGCTTATATCCACACATACAGACTTTATCACAAGACTTATAATAAATAAAAAAATAATTTATTAGATACTCCTATAGATATAATAAATTATACTATGGTCATTTGTCAAGTAAAACTTTTTATTTATGAAAAAATCTGTTGTATAACTTTTACAGCTTCATTAACATCCTCTTTTGTCACATCGAGATGGGTCACCGCCCGTATCCTGTCGACAGCGTTGGCGAGAACGAGCACCCCTGCGGACTTGAGCTTCAGCACGAGGTCTGCCGCGGGCATGGACGTCACCCGGAAGGCGACGATGTTGGTTTCGACATGCGACATTTCGAGCTCGATGCCGGGAATCGTCTGAATCCCCTCCGCGAAAAGCCGTGCGTTTGCATGGTCATCGACGAGCCGTGCACGGTGGTTTTCGAGGGCATGGAGCGCACCGGCGGCGATAATTCCCGCCTGGCGCATGCCACCGCCGAACTGTTTGCGGAATCTCCGTGCCCGCTCGATGAATTCCTTAGACCCTGTGAGAGCAGAGCCGACCGGCGCTCCCAGCCCTTTCGAGAAGCAGACGCTCACCGAATCGAAATACTGCGCGTACTCACGCTCCGGTATCCCAGCCGCCGCCGAGGCGTTCCATATGCGGGCGCCGTCGAGATGCAGCCTGAGACCGTTCTCGCGGGCAACTTCGGCGACCTCCCTTATCTGCCCGATGGGCCAGATGCTTCCGCCGCCGCGGTTGTGGGTGTTTTCCACGCAGACAAGGCGGGTGGGTGGGAAGTGGTAATTTTTTGGCCTGAGCGCTGCTGTCACGTCCCCGGCGGTGAATATCCCGCGCACACCGGGAAGCAGCCTGCACATGACACCCGATAACGCTGCGGGAGCTCCCCCTTCATAGAAATAGACATGGGCGTTGACATCCATGAGAACCTCATCGCCCGCCTCGGTGTGGGCGCGGATCGCGACCTGGTTCGTCATGGTACCGGATGGCATGTAGACCGCCGCCTCTTTGCCGAGAATCTCCGCGGTCCGCTTCTCGAGAGCATTGACCGTGGGGTCGTCCCCGAGCACATCGTCACCGACTTCCGCATGCGCCATCGCTTCGCGCATCGCCTGTGTCGGCTTCGTTACCGTATCGCTCCGTAAATCGATCATTCCGTTAACCTCTTGTGTTTCTTGTTGTTATATCTCTGAAAAGGCAGATTTTGTTATTATCGACAGATGCTGAAATGAATTCAGCATGACAATCCGATCGCGTACATGTCACCCTGAAATCGTTTCAGGGTCTGTATTATAAACAAAAACCCGCCTGAATCCCACATCAATGATCGTAATTGATTTTGTTCTGTCTTTCCCGGCTTGTTTTACTCGCTCTGTTTTTTCTCAACATACTCGCCGAGCGGTGCATTGGCATGGTTGAGGACGATAACCGATGGTTTCCCCTTTGCACCGAGTTTGTTCACTGCCCGCACCTTGAGCGCATTCCTTCCCGCCCCGAGGAACCATGTCCAGTGGTCGGTCTCGATCTTTTGCCAGCCGCGGTCGTTGATGCTGACCTCGAAATGGCTGAAATTGGGCGTGTATGTCTCGAACCGGAGGAAGAGACGGTCGTTGCCGAATCCCTGTGTCGCATCGACATGAACCCTGTTGAGGTCGGGCCACATGTCGCGGGGACGGTCGGTGTGCCATGAGTACTGGCGCTTCGGCGGCGTCTTTTCATCGTACCAGTTGATGTAGCCGTCCCATGGCCATGTGGAACAGCCATGAGTGAGCGGTCGCGGATAGGGTTTTTCATAGTAGTTGTTGCGCGGCATCATGCGCATGAAAGCCGCGTGAGTGAATCCGTTGTGGCTTACACCGGGCGGAAATTCGGGCGAGCCCCGTTTGACAGGCTGCTTGTCCTCCTCAAATTTCTGCGATCCGGTGAAATCGTTCATCCAGTCGATCGGTTTATCCGGGAAGTAGTAGTCGGTATAGAGCCTGTGGAGCTCGAACAGGTTGAGCGGCTCTGCGGTTTTCGGGTCGTAGGCGTAATGGTTGACATAACTCGCGTCGATATAAATCCATTTGCCGAACTCGTCGTTCCATACCTCGCATACCTCGTGCCCCACGATATTGATGAGCCGTGTCTGCCAGCCGTACGCCATGCAGAGGCCGCCGAGGAAGAGATTGAACTGGATGCACATTCCCCCGCCGCCGAGATTGTCGATACGGTCGGCGATGGAAAGCGCGTCCCAGCCGGGATATTCCGGCATCGGATTGACCCACCGCCAGCGTTTGGTGGCGTAGTCGAGCAGTTTCACCTGGGCGTCGAAATCAGTGAGCGCGCCCTCGATGACATAATCGAGATTCTCGCGTTTCCTGAGCTCGGCGAACTCTGGCCTGTCCCAGGGTTCCCATTCCCACTCGATAGAGGAGTATTTTATGGGCGGATTGTCGGCGTCGAGAACCACGATATTCTTGTGGAGCGGTACGGGATACGGTTCTTCGAGCTCGGCGGCGACATTGATCGATTTCACCGTGGGGCTCCTGAGCGGATTTGTGGTCGAAAGAACCGCCTTTATCTGAATGTAGCGCCTGTTCAACGCCGAACTCGTGGTGGAATTCCATTTCACAGTATCGTTCCCGCCGATGGTGAGATCGGCTGCCGGGCCTCTGCCGATAGGTTCGTACGGCCCCCACTTTTCCGAGAACGGATTCGGATCGACTCCGCCGCGGATAAAATACTCGACCGTCGTTCCTTCCGGAACATCGGAGCGTATCGACACGGTCAGTTTCTGGACGATGTGCTGGCGGACGATGACATCATCGGAATCGCCTTTCCAGAGATCGATTGCCTGAGTTGCCAGCCAGCCCGTTTTGACAAACCGGTCGAAGCTGATGCGCACCGTATACTCGGCACGGGTCTGTCCGAGCGGGCCGAAAGGGCTTTCCTTCCATGATTCGCCGCCGTTCTCGGATTTGAACGATGTTTTACCCACATCAGCCGGGTCGCCGCCGCCGTCTTCGAAATCATCGGCGCGGGCGATGTAGATTTCCCAGCCTTCCTCAGGTGTCGCGGCCTCGGGCGAGAAGAGATCGATGGTATTCTTCCCCTTCCGGAGCCATTCGACCGGAAATTCCGTCCAGCGGTACGGTTCGATTGACTTGGTTTTACTCCAGTTTTCGCAGGTCGCCCTATTGCCGTTTACCGTGAACTGGAGCGGGAATTTCCCCTGACGGTAGACCCAGAAGACGAGGAATGCCTTGTATGCCCGGGGATCGTCGAGGTTCAGGATTTTGCGAGCACGGTTTTTCCCCCAGATTATATCCGAGGTTACCCCTTTTTCGCTCCTCCCCGCGCCGGGAGCATCGTTCTGGAGCAGGTCCATGTCAAAAAGGCAGACTCCGCCGTCCTTGTTTTTTTTGAGCAGCTGCATGAACCCGTCGTCATAGATTTTCTGCGCTTCTCCTCCCCATGTCGTTGTCACCCGCTCAGCCGATACGGGCGTTACGAGAACCAGTAAAATAAGGAGCATTATCATAATCATATGGAGCCTCCTTGCAGTGAATACTGTCATGTTGTTATGCTTCTAAGGATTATATAAACATATTTAAAAAAATCCAGTTATTTAATGAATGCATAAAACGTGCAAATAAGATGTTATTGTGCGATAGAGCGTCATTCCCGTGAAAACGGGAATCCATTATCTCATACTCATGATAATATAATAGAAAAACTGGATTCCCGATTCACTTCGTTCCCGGGAATGACAACTCTCATGCAAGACATTAGAAATTATAAGTTAATTGAATAAACAAATAAAAATATTTAACCACAAAGGCACAAAGGCACCAAGAATTACAAAATATTTTTAATCCGCAAAAATCCATCCGATCCGCGTCAATCCGTGTTCTATTGAGTTTCCCGGAGATCTGCCAAGGATGAGTTCATTTCCGATTACACTGGTCATCCGAAAATCTTCTCGTCAATCCAGTCGGCATACGGTGATGGCGCTTCCCAGTCATCGGGGAGATCGTCTACAGGATACGGGGAACCGTTATGCTCGAGATGGGATTTGAATGCGGCGAGAAATATCTTCGTTTTTTTCAGAATGTAGTCGTAACTCCACTGCATTTCCCGTGTCTCGAACATCCGCTGCATGGCGAGCACGGTCGGGAAAAAGAGGTAGAAGTGACGGTTGAAGCCGTTATCTCCCTGCGTGTGTTCGTGCGCGATATCCCACCAGCCCAGATCGTGATACATGCGGAGCGTGATGTCCGCCCGCGGCCATGTCTGATACTGCGACACGAGGAATGGTGTTTTCTGCTCTCCGGCGCCTTCGATGGTTATGCCCCTGTACTGGAGTGTCAGCTGTCCGAATGTCTGTTTCGTCGCTGTCGGGGTGACCTCTCTCCACCAGCCGTCCGCCTGGTATCCTGCGGTTTCGACATCGAGCCCGAATACCGCCAGCAGGAAATAGAGGCCGTGAACACCGTGCTGTGACCATTCGCCCGATGCATTGGTCGAGTGGGCGCCGAGAATCGTCCGCTTCTGTCCGAGCAGTTCCTCGACCTTGCTCCGTGCAACAATAGCCTGCTGGATATACTCGCGCTCGTCGGTGCAGAGAATGGGCGTATTGTGCTTTTTCGCGGTGTCGACAATCGCATGGGCGTCCTTCATGCTGTAGGCGAAGGGACGGTTGATGAAACAGGGGATGCCCGCTTCGAGATAGGGTTTCGTGAGCTGCGGCCACCACTTGACCTCGTTGAATCCGGCGAATATCATGCCATCGACCTTGCCGACCATGTCATAATAGTTTTTGACCGCCTCGCATTTGTATTTTTCCGCAAACGACCGCGCAAGCTCGGGCCGTGAATCCCAGCAGTGTGTTATGAGCATCCGTGTCGTGCGTCCGGCAGGCCATGGTTTCGGCTCGGTCGGGTTGATCATGGGCGCCCAGATGCTGTAGTTCAGGTGGCTGTTGTCGCCGAGGGCGACTGCGCCGACCCTGATGAGGTCGGTCGAGGGTAGTTTCGGCTTCGGCTGAGCGTGCGTTGTGCCGGTTCCCGCGAGAGCGGCTCCCGCTGCGGCTGCTTTCCCGAAAAAACTGCGCCGCGACTGGTGGTTTTCCATACGAATATCTCCATGAAAAAAGTGTTTGTAAATTCGGTCAAATTCTTTTCTGGTTATTCAATTAAAAAGAATATCCATAATAGTTTTTTTGTAAAAAAATCATGATTACGAGAAGGAGCGCGGGGGCGCCCTTTCCTTTGGATACTTTCCTTTGGGCGTGCAAAGGAAAGTATCATAACGAATCCTTTTCACAGTATAATGCGACGGCTATAATAGTCAAGTGCAAACGGCGGATACATATATACAATAAAAATTCTGTACATCGGAAAACCCCGCCATTATATTGAAAACACATACTTACTGCAACGATACTTTTTGAAAAGGGACGAACAGTTATGAAACGAATCGTAATTCTTCTCGTTTTCTGTTCCTTTGTTTTCATGCCTGCTTCCGTTTTCATACCCGCACCTGTCCGGGAAGGAGCCGCGGACGATACGCCGCAACAGGCCAGGGATGACGGGTATCGGGGCATTTGGTACGGTAACGAACCCTCCGGTGACGAGTACAAATTCAAATACAGCGGCGGACTCGGAACCTATACGGCGAAACACATCCCCATGGCGTATTACGCCCGTGCGGTGAACAGGACATTTTTCTGCTGGGGCGGCTCAGCGAAGGATGAAAACACGCTTCTCCCGATGGTTTCATACTATGACCACGCAACAGGCATGGTACCCCGACCGACCATCCTCATGAAAAAGGGTACCGACGATGCCCACGACAATCCCACGATCATGCTCGACGACAGCGGGTATGTATGGGTCTTTGTGAGCGCCCACGGCACCGTGCGGTCCTCGTACATTTTTAAAAGCAGGAAGCCGTACTCGGTCGATTCGTTCGAACTCACCAGCGAGACCAATTTTTCCTACCCCCAGCCGTGGTATATTCCGGGAAAAGGATTTCTGTTCCTCCATACGCGGTATCTCGGAGGACGGTTTCTCTATTGGATAACGAGCCCCGACGGTATTCACTGGTCAGAGCCCCATCAGCTTGCGGCGGTCGCTCAGGGACATTACCAGATAAGCTGGACCCATGGTGGCACGATCGGTACCGCGTTCAACTACCATCCTGCGACGCTTGCCTCGAACTGGAAAGACCCGACTGTGGATAACAATCCTTCCGCGAAGCTCAACGGCCTCAATTACCGTACCAACCTCTACTATCTCCAATCGGACGATTTCGGGACGACATGGAAGAACGCGGGGGGACAAATCATCGCCGTTCCTGTTACCGACAAGCTGAACGGGGCGCTCGTTCATGATTACGAACACGAGGGCCTGCTTGTCTATATGAAGGATATCAATTTCGATGCGGATGGTAACCCGGTCATCCTCTATATCACGAGCAGAGGATATCAGGCAGGGTCAGCGAACGCCCCCCGGACATGGACGACGGCGCGGTGGGACGGCAAGAAATGGCATATCAACCCGGTGACCGTATCGGATAACAATTACGATATGGGAAGCCTGTACATCGAGGAGGACGGCACCTGGCGCATCATAGGCCCGACTGAGACCGGGCCTCAGAAGTACAATCCCGGCGGTGAAATCGCCGTATGGGTGAGCAAAGACAGGGGCGAATCATGGAAAAACGTGTGTTCGGTCACCTCTCACAGCATCTACAACCATACGTATGTCCGGAGACCGGTCAATGCGCATCCCGATTTCTATGCGTTCTGGGCGGATGGCAGCGGCCGTGAACTGTCGCCCTCACGGCTCTATATGTGTGACAGGACAGGCGAACACCCGTTACGGTTTCCGGAGCATATGACCGGAGAATTCGAAAAACCTCAGCCTTTACGGTGAACGTGAACCTGGTGTGAACGCGCGGGTGATTTCCTGAAGCATATATCTTTTACGGGCGCAGAAGATGGGATTTTGACTGATGGATGGAAGAAAGAGCGGCCTCTTTTCCGGTTTTCCGGTTTGCACATGTATTCTGGCTTTTCTGATGATGGTTTGTGCGGCGGGTACGGCCTCAGCGGCGGAACCATGCCTCAGGGACGACGGCTACCGCGGGATATGGCATGCCGATCTTGCCTCGAACGACGAATACCGATACATATACTACAGCGGGGGTCTCGGCACCGGAACGGCAAAGCATCTTCCCATGGCATACTACGCTCCGGCGGTCAACAGGACGTTTTTCTGCTGGGGCGGCTCCGATCCCGATAACGCGGTGCTCCGCCTGATGGTTTCCTATTACGATCATGCGACCGGCACGGTTCCCCGGCCGGGCATCGTCATGGAGAAGAATACCGAAGACCATCACGACAACCCGGCGCTCATGCTCGATGACAGGGGGTATGTCTGGGTGTTTGTCAGCGCGCACGGCATGGTTCGCCCGGCATACATTTACCGGAGCGCGGAGCCGTACTCCATCGACTCGTTCGAGCTTGTCCGCGAGACCGGTTTTTCCTATCCGCAGCCGTGGTATATTGAAGGAAAGGGATTTCTCTTTCTCCATACACAGTATATCGACGGCCGTAATCTGTATTTCATGACCAGCCCGGACGGAGTCACATGGACAGAGCCGCAGAAGCTCGCCGCCATCGACCAGGGTCATTATCAGGTGAGCTGGAAATACCGGGATAAGGTGGGAACCGCGTTTAATTTTCACCCGAATGCACCGTCAGGCGGCAACTGGAACGACCCGGAAAAACCCGGCATCAATCCCGCGCAGAGCGGAACCAACAACCGCACCAACCTCTATTACATCGAAACCGGAGATTTCGGAAAAACCTGGCGGAATGCAGCCGGGAAAACGCTCGAAATTCCCCTCGTCTCGCCGCGCAACGACGCCCTCGTCCATGATTACCGCAGCGAGGGACTGCTCGTGTACATGAAAGACATCAATTTTGATGCGGACGGGCGCCCGGTTATCCTCTATATTACGAGCAGGGGATCGGAATCGGGACCGCAGAACGATCCCCGGACATGGACGACAGCCCGGTGGGACGGGGAGAAATGGCGTATCAACCCGGTGACCGTCTCGGATAACAACTACGACATGGGAAGCCTGTATATCGAAGAGGACGGCACCTGGCGCATTATCGGCCCGACCGGAACGGGACCCCAGCCATACAATTGCGGCGGCGAAGTGGCGGTCTGGGTGAGCAGCGACCGGGGCGTTTCCTGGCGGAAGGCATGTCAGGTGACATCACAGAGCGAGTACAACCACAGCTATGTACGGCGACCGGTCAATGCGAATCCCGGTTTCTACGCGTTCTGGGCGGACGGCAACGGCCGTGAACCGTCGCCCTCACGGCTCTACATGTGCGACAGAACAGGGGAACGCGTTATGAGATTTCCCGAACACATGAACCGGACGGATGAAAAACCGGTCCCGTTGAAATAGAGCGGCATACTCTGCTATCATATAAAGCACAGGAGAACATCATGGATATGGTTGTCGTTATCATGGCCGGCGGTGTGGGAAGCCGTTTCTGGCCCCTGAGCACCGAGGATACGCCAAAACAGTTTCTGAAGCTGTTCGGGGAACGGAGCATGCTTCAGAAAAGCTTCGAGCGCGCAGCGGACATTGTGCCCCCGGAGCGTATTCTTGTGCTGACCCGAAGGGATTTCGTGCCGCTCGTTCGGGAGCAGCTACCCGCTGTTCCGGCCGCAAATATCATCGGCGAACCCGTACGGCGCGATACTGCGGCGGCAGTGGCCCTGTCGGCTGTGCTCTGCCGGAAGAGATTCGGCAACCCTGTGATCGTGACACTCACCGCCGACCACCTCATCGAGCCGGCGGATTTGTTCCGCACGACCCTCCTTTCCGCTGTCATGATGGCAGACAAAGGTGATGTTCTCTATACCTTCGGGATACAACCGACGTATCCGGCGACAGGGTACGGTTATCTCGAACGGGGTGCGCTCACAGCGACTGTCGACGGAATCGAACATTTCGAAGTCAGGAATTTCAAGGAGAAACCCGATCTCGAAACGGCGAGGATGTATCTTGATTCCGGGCGGTTTTTCTGGAATTCCGGCATGTTCGTCTGGAAGACCGATGCAATCATGGCCCGGCTGGAGCAGTTCCTGCCCGACCATCTCCGGCTCATGGGAAAAGCCCTCGAAGCAGGTACGGGCGAGGGTATGGAATACACCCTCGAAAAGGCATTCGATCCGCTTCCTTCGATTTCGATTGATTTCGGCGTTATGGAAAAAGCCCGGAATGTCCGCTGTGTGAAATCGACATTTTCATGGATCGATGTCGGCGGATGGCTGTCGCTCAGGGATTTTCTCGATAAGGATGAGCACGGAAATTTCCACAAGGGAACGCTCGTGGTTTCGGATTCCTGCAACAACCTCGTTTTCTGCGAAGACGCCGGGGAAACAGTCATGCTTGCCGGGATTCACGATCTTGTAATCGTACGCTCACGGAACGGAACGCTCGTGATGCGCAAGGACTGTACGGAAGACATCAAGAAACTGGTCATCGGAAAGCTGTCCCGGTAATAACATCCGGCGAATAAACAATGATACTGATATCTGGAATAAATACCGAAACATGTTCGGCATGACACAATCCGATATCACTGTTTATCCACCGGAGCAATAGCATTCCGAAGGGCGCCTGTGGCGGATGTAAAACGGAAATAATTATAAGGGCGTGCAATATATGCCCGGTTAACGCAAGAAGCTTGACAGACTTTTCAAACACCCCCATATTTCATGAAGGTGCGATAAGGTATTTTGAACCGTACATGAGGACTGTCCCTATGAAAAAAAATATAACACCGGAAAACGAAACTCCTCAGGTATCCCACGACACAAACGATATGTTTACCATCACCGTATCGGAAAACATGGAGATTCGTAATATTCTCAGATCGGGACTTGTCGAGGCTCAGGGGCATGAACCGGACAAAATCCCCCTGTTTGTTTCATGGCCCTCCTGGCTCGAGGACGGAATCGTGTGCATCTATGCGAGCGATCTTCATGAGCTGCTCGGAAGGGCTGTCCGTGATACGGCTTCTTCGTTTAAAGGAATCGTCGATACCGGCGATGATGAGTTGTCAGCGGAAAAACCTCATGTCAGGCAGTTCAAACCGAAAGCTCTTGGCGGGGTCAGCGAAACGGAAGGCAAAAAAACCGACAAAGCCCGTGAGGCCGCACGGACGATACTTGAAAAACCCCTCGGCATGAAAACAGTCTTTCCGGCCGGGGAAAAACGAGGTGAACCAGCGCCCGCCGAAACCCGTGATGAAACCGGGCAGGGCACCGATGGTTCCGGTCAGGAAAAGTCTGAAAAAACAAGGGAATATTCTGCATCAGTCATGAAAAAGCTGTTATCTGGTGCTCCCGCCTCCAGCGAGCAGCCGTCACGGAGCACCAGGGATCAGGAGCTTGCCGATGAGCTGTTTAAAAAAATGAAATCCGGCAATGAACAGAACACATAATGATCCTGATGTTTAAAAGTCATTCGATAACCACGGTTCGGTGGGGGATATTCCGCCCGAACTTCTGAAAAAAGAACAGGCTGTTTCTTTCCGATATTGCTAATGCTATCTGAAAGATAACACAGTATTAAACCAGTAAATAAACTTCCCCTCAGCAAGCCGCGGGAATTCTTTTGATTAAAATATAAAAAATTCTGATTCCAGATAGATAATTCTTTTATTCTATATTACTTATTGTATCACAATCATTTATAACTGCTACCCATCTCAACGTTGGGACAGTTCTGAATCGGATTATATTATGAATATCTTTTATAATTACATGTGAGAGTTGAGGGATGAAAAAAATATTGATACTCATTGTTGTTTTTATTACAGCCGTTTATTCATATCCATGCCCTCTCTTTGCCGAGGATGAGTGGATATCCGCCATCCGCAGCGATCACCCCCGCCTTTTTTTCAACACTGAGATATGGCCCGCTGTGAAGTCCCGTGCTCTCAACGAGGAAAAGGCATGGTTTGCCGAGCTGAAAGATATGGTGGATGCATACCCTGAAAACCCAATACCTGGGAGCAGGGGTGACGATAACGCGGACAGGCTTCGCCCCGATGGTACAGTCGAGACAATCATGCTGCCGAGACCTGAGGAATACGGTATCCAGGCAGGCAGAACAGCGTTTGTCTATCTCGTGACCGGGGAGAAAAAGTATCTCGAAACAGCGAAACGGATGCTCAAAGTCAGCGTGGACGCGTATCACGGGTGCATCGACAAGGGTATGGCGGTCGACTGGTATTCGACGAGCCGCGTTCACTGGCTTGCCGCCTACGACTGGCTCTACAACGATCTTTCGCAGAGTGAGAGGCGGGAACTCATGGGAGCGTTTATCGAGCATGTGTACAGCCTCCGTCCACGCCCGGACAGGCCGCCGATACACCGCCTGAACGACAGCGACCATACGACTGGTTTCTATGGAGACCGTAACCTGGTCTGGTTTACCGGTGTCGCCGCGTATGGGGACGGTATCGATGACGAAAAGGCGCTTGAATTCCTCAAAAGAGGCCGTCAGTATAATCTCGATCTGTTCGAGTACCGCAAGAAATGCGCGGGCGATGACGGTGGGCTGGCATCTGCCACGACAACATACGCGATCGCTCACTACCCCTGGTCGCAGCTCAACTTCCTCTACACCTGGCGTTCGGCAACAGGTGAGGATATCGCTGCCGACTGGCCTTATCTGGCATATTTTCCGGTCTGGATCATGTGGAACTGGCTGCCGGGCCCGGAACCGCGGGAGTTCGGCTCCGGCGATGTCTATCATTACGACAATCGCCTGTGGGTGGAGAATCTCTACATGCACATGTCCCAGTTCATGGATTTTTACGGCGAAACTGAACCGGAATGCGCGGCCCTTGCGGCGTATATCCGTGAAAAAATCCCGGCGGAATACCGGCAGTACAACTGGACATGGTTTTTCTACCCTTTTCTCCTGACGAATATCGACAAGGCACCGCTGCCGAAAGGCCCCAATGACACATCGCTCCATGCCCGCCACTTTGAAACACTCGGACAGGTTTTCATGCGCTCCGGTGCGGGGCCCGACGACACATATTCGCTGTTCACAATAGGCTCGGAGGTCCCCAGTCACAAACAATTCGACGAGGGCAATTTTATCATCTATAAAAAAGGCTGGCTTGCCCTCGATACCGGAACGAGGGGAATGAGCACGAGCTACCAGCTGAGGCACTACTATTCACAGACTGTGGCGCACAACTGCACACTCATCCACATGCCTGGCGAACCGTTCCCGGATTACTGGGGGCTGGCCTATGACGGCCCTGAGGGGAAAATCAATTACGGAGGAATGTATAAACCGACCGGCGGGGTCTGCGCCGCGTTCGAGACAAACGATGTCTATACCTATGTCGCCGGTGATGTCACCGAGTGTTACCTTCCCGAAAAATGCGACCTCTCGCTCAGGCAGTATGTGTTTATTTATCCGGACTTCTTTGTGATCTGCGACCGTATAACATCGAAAGAGGCCTCATACAAAAAGGAGTGGCTTTTCCATACGCAGAATGAGCCGGTTGTCACGGGGGACAGTTTCCGCGCCGATCATGAGGACGGCCGTATTTTCTGCAGGACGCTGCTTCCGAAAGACGCCGCGCTCACAAAAGTCGGGGGGCCGGGTAAGGAGTTCTGGGCCGCCGGGAAGAACTGGGAACTCGCACCTGAGACTGCCGAACGGGCGAGAACACGGTACAACGGCGCCCTTTTCGGCAACTGGCGCATGGAAGTCTCGCCTGTAAAGGAACAGCGTAATGATGTTTTCCTGCATTTCCTCCAGGCCGGAGACAAGGGAACAGTGGAAATGACGCCATCCTCGCTTATAGAAGGGGACGGCGCTGTCGGTGTAACGTTCAATACCGGAGGCAGAACTGTACGAGTGACATTCGGGACAAAAGGGAAGCCGTCGGGACATGTGAAAATTGTCTCGGGAGGAAAAACAATAATCGACCGTGATCTTACAATCAATGTCATGCCGCAGTCCGGATTATCGGGAGGAAAATGAGGTGAGAGGTTTTCAGCGGTGGATGGTAAAGAAAAAGGAGTTTTATGGGAAACAGTTATTTATACATACGGAGTAGAAGTTCAGGATAGCTGTATTGTGTTCCGGGATAAATAGTGGCTTGTCCTTGGCGTTGTCAATAAACCCCCGATTTCCAAAAAACTTTATCTGATGTGTGCTATAGTGGGATATAAAATCCTTGTCTCTGAACGAATCCCTGTCTCGATATCCCCGTGTCCAGGTATTAAATCCTTGATTAAATATGTTGAATACTCTGTATGTAAAAAAGACCCCCCTGTCTTCGGCATTCCCTCTGAAAGGGGGGTCATTATTGAAATCAGTATGGAAGATTTTTGATAATACTTACTTTCAGAAATAATAATTACAAGCGGAAGATGAGATTCTCTTCCTCATAAAGCCATCGTCCCGGATCATCGAGATAGTCGATCAGGTTGTCTATCAGGACATAGTGCTTGTTTTCCTCGTCGGCAAGAAATTTGAAGATTGCTTTGATCTCGTCTTTTTCCGCGTCATGAGCGGCTTTTGAATAGGTATCGAAGCTTTCCTTTTCGATTTCAAGCGCCTTTTTGAGCATCTCCTGTACCGATACCGACTCCGGAGAGAAGCTCTTATCGGTCATCGCTGAAGACTTGAGAGCGTTTTCCAGCCTTTTTTTTGCGCTGTCCGTTGGCGCCGTTTCAATGGAAAGAGCGGAGCTGTCCTTTTGTGCTTCGGTTATGAGCCTGGATACTATTTCGGCGTGACGGTCTTCGTCGTCGGCGAGCCCTTTCAGTATTTCCCTGGTTCCGGAACTCTTTGATTTTCCGATACATTCGTTGTAAAACGCGGAGGTTTCCTTTTCGCGTTTGAGCGCGTATTTGAGGATTTCAATCGATTCTTTGCTCGTAAGTTTCACGTATAGTGCCTCCTTCTGTCCTGAAAATTTTTCTCATTATTGTCTGTATGGTAGTATTTTAATAAAAAAATCATGAATAACCAAGATGATTATTTTGTGATTAATTAACCTGATATTTTTCATGGTGTGCTTGCTTCATGGGCATATAATCGACTATCTTACCTTATACCCACTTCGAACAGGTATTCCGTGGGCTCTTTCCATTATCCTGTCTCATGCCCCGTTAACCATGGAGAATAATCGTGTCGTACGACGACCTTCCCGATATACAGTCCCAGCCCGACTACCGTAAAATCCCCCTCGACCGTGTCGGTGTAAAAGGGCTCCACTGGCCCATCACCGTTCTTGACCGTAAAAAGGTCAAGCAGTCGACTATTGCCACCATAAACATGTATGTAAACCTTCCCCATGATTACCGCGGCACCCACCTGAGCCGTCTGGTAGAGCTGCTCAACGATTACCGCGATACTGAATGGATCGACCGCACCGGAGAGATTCTTGCGAAAATAAGGAAGATCCTCAAGGCCGATGAAGCCTACATGGAGGTCGAGTTCGATTACTTTGTCGAAAAAGAGGCGCCGGTCACCGGTCTCGGAAGCCTCATGTCTTACACATGCCGTTTCCGGGCTTCTTTCAAGGAGCGTGAGGACTTTATTATCGCCGTCTCGGTGCCGGTTATCACCTTATGCCCGTGCTCGAAGGAGATATCGGCATATGGCGCCCATAACCAGCGGTGCACGGTTACCGTGCAGGTGCGGTACCGGGAATTCGTCTGGCTCGAGGACCTCATCGACATAGTCGAGTCTTCCGGAAGCGGCGGTCTCTATTCGGTTCTCAAGCGGCCCGATGAAAAGTATGTGACCGAGCACGCCTATAACAATCCGAAGTTTGTCGAGGATGTCGTCCGCGAGGTGGCCCTCAAGCTCGACCGCATGGATTCTATAACATGGTATGTCATCGAGGCTGACAGCCAGGAGAGCATCCATAACCACAACGCGTACGCCCGTGTCGAGAAAACGAAATAGACCGGTGTTACGACCACTGAAACGGTGATTTGACTTCTGATGATATAAGCGTATTTTTATTGATATGATATTCTCGTGATATGATATTCTCGCGGCTCTGCAATTATTGTGCTGTTCTGGATTATTGATGATTTGTCCAGCCTCTTTAAATCCCATCTTCTCATGTCTTTTCCGGGGCTGCCATGAAAGTGATGAAAGCAGGCTGTCTTCTTGCCGTTTTAATGCTCGTTTCCGGGCGAGGCAGCGCCGAACTGATCATGCACACCCACGGGCATATCACCATCTCCCCAATCGTTCACGGATATAAAAAGTCCCAGTATCTCTACCCCGGATATCGCTCGGAGTTCATGACTTCCGTGGATTTTTTCAGATACAGGAGTATTGTGTTCACCGGTCTTTTAGGGACGACGACGATTATATCGGATACTGACACCCGTGGAATGAAACTTGACAGGATACGATACACGCTCACACCCGGTTTTCGCCGTGAATTCAAAACATGGCTGATCAGGGGAGCGCTTCACCATGAGTGCATCCATACCATAAGCCGTCCCGAATTCAAGGGTTCTGTCTGGTGGAACAGTTTTCAGATCGGTATCGGCACGAAGGAAGCGTATTACCTCTATTTGCCTCAACAGTACAGGAATATCAATAATTCATGGATCAATGCATGGGACGCCCAGGTCAACCTCGGTCTTATCGTTCCTGCCGAAAGCACCATTGCCACCGGACAGAATCATGATTACAATGCTGAGTCGTTCAGTCTCGTCCGCTATCATATCGGGGTATATAAAAACTGGGCATCCTTTATCAGTCTACGTCAGCATATGTGGATGAAATCGAACAGGGCTTTCGAACATCAGATCAACATCACGGCGAATCTGTTTCGAAAAGGAACACATAATTTTGCGGGCTTTTTTTATAATTACACGGTCTACGATACTTTTTTGCTTGATAACACCGACGGGCTTGGATCGGCGGGTTTCAGAATTCTGTTCTGAGCGGTTGTGAGTATGGTTTTTCATACGCCTGTTCCCCGAGTATTTAATCGGGGATTTGTCCGGAATCTTTCTCATCTATACCGGTGATCGGGTATAATGTCAGATAAACGTGTACTGTTCTTCGCAGTGATTTTGCTGTTTTCGCTACCGTGCGAAGCTGAGCTGCTCATGGATACCCATGGGATGGTATCGTTCGCCCCCTATGTCCAGGGTATTGACAAAACTATGGGCCTCTATCCGGGATATCGTGCAGAATTCACGGCGAATGTTGATTTTTACAGGCGGCACAACCTGTTCATAACAGGACTCGTGGGAAACACGACCATGATTTCGCGGTCCGAATCGAGTATATTCACCCTGGACAAAATCCGGTACACGGTTTCTCCGGCGTTTCGCTATGAAACAAAACGATGGCTCGTACGAGGCGCATTTAACCATGAGAGCGTGTATTCCATAAGCCAGTCGGAAAAAATGGGCGGCGCGTTCTGGCAGAACAGCATCCGTCTCGGCGCGGGTTCAAAAGGTGCTTACTATCTCTATCTCCGCGATGAATATAAAAATGCCAACAATGTCTTTCTGAATACATGGGATGCACAGATAAACGGGGGAGTTTTTCTCCATGGCTCCAGGTCGGTCTGGTCGGCACAGAATCAGAATTACCGGTATGAGCTGTTCAGCCTTGTACGGTATCATGTGGGCGTTTTCAATAACTGGGTATATTTCGCCACCCTGAGACAGCATCTGTGGAGAAACGCCGACCGGTCACTCGAACACAAACTTCAGCTTACCATCAATGCATTCCGTAAAGGCGCCGTGAATTTTTTCGGCTTATTTTACACGTTTACGATGTACGACACCACTGTCGAGGACAATGAAAAAGGGCTCGGGGCGCTGGGACTTCGCGTCTTGTTCTGACAATCCGGCTTGTCTGCTTTCATATGAATAGTGTAAATAAACGGACTCATGTGATACTCATAAGGTATTTATGAAAATTGCTGTTTTTTTTCTCACATTGTTCATGGTTCTTGCCCATGAACCCTGCCGGGCTTTGTCCCTCGGATTATCCTGTTCCGCGGAAAAAACGGGAGATACGATCAAGAGGAAGGATATTGTCCCCCGTACCCGTCAGAATTTCCAGACCAGTGTCGGATACTGGAACGATAACTTCATTGTTCCGCGCCTGTTCGGCGAGAAATTAAACCAGGGGAAAGACGATTTCGAGACAGCGAGCTTCTGGCTCCAGACAGCCCGTGAAAAAACCGGTATATGGTGGTTTTTCGATGCGTACTATAATATTCTGACCAACAAGAAGGGAAAGTACAGAACCGATCTTCTCACATTCCGTCTTTCGCTCGAAAAAGAGTTTTCATTCGGAAGCCTCCGTCTCGGAACGGGTATCATAGCCAGCGGGAATTTCGGCGGCGAAACGCTTCAGAACGGCTATCACCGTATAAGCGGCACAACACATCTTTCTCTCCCGTACGCGGAAAAAGACCGCAGGGGCATTATCGGTCTCGCACGGTATCATCATAGTTTATGGCGCACCAACGCCATGCGGTTCAACGGATATGTATCGAATTCCCTGCGAACATCCGTCGGGCCGTGCAATGTGAGAACGGGACTGGAAATGCACGTTGTAACCCGGCCGCTCAAAAGAGCGTATGTACTTCATGTCCAGGCCCAGGCGGGGTATTTTCACTATTACCGCACGGGAAGGTATATGTCCCCGCTGTTCCGGGAGGGATTCATGTGGGGGATGCTCTTTTCGGGCGGTCGCGCCGGTAAATACAACATCGGCCTGTGGTTTACAGACAACCAGTACGGGCTCGATCAGCCCCATTTCGGTATCTCCATGATCATCGGATGGAACAGGAACAGGATGAGTGATCTGAGCGATGTTACCTTCCCCTGAACGGTATCACTGCTCCCGGATTCATGGTTATTTCACGCTTGACGGAGCATGGAACGTTTACCATGAATCCTTTAAACTCACCGGTACCTCATGGCCGTATGACCGTGTAAACATCCGGCTGGCTGATGTTGAACCAGCTATGGGTCGCCACATTGATCGAGACACGGTTCACGATGAGGTGTTCTCCGTTTTCGTCGTTGTATCCCCAGCCGCCCTGGTGCATGTAATAGGGCATGCCGTTTTGGGCTTTTCCGAGGTAGAGCGCCACATGACCGGGGCTTCCCGCGATGGTTATAATTCCTTCGATGTCCCCGACCTTCTTCAGTTTCTCCTCGACACTGAGCGAGGATTCGACAGGAATCCGGTGATCCGATGCACTGCTTATCGACCTGCCTGTCACGATTCCGGTACACCTGAAGACGACCCGGAGGGTGCCGACGCAGTCACGCTTGTTGTTCTGGCCGTGCCAGCCGTACGGGGTATTGAGGAGCTTGAACATCTGGGTGATTATGGAGCGCTTGGTATACGGGAGATACCCGATATGGACATCGGCATCCGGCCTGACATAACCGTTTGTGAAGCCAAGTGAGCCGTCCGGTTTCCGGTAGGGCATGTACACGATGTACCCGCTTTCGGTGTGCCGTATCAGGGGCATGGTTGCCGACATGTAGAAATACCGCGAGAAGTTCTTATAATCCGGGTCTCCGTATACCGGAACCCTGTGAGCGGTCGCCACGAGGAAGTCCGGAGCTTCGACGAGGGCCCGTATCGCCGCGCGGTCGGCGAGGGCAATATCCCCGGCGGCGATCCAGCCGCACGCAATGGGGCTCTCCACAAAGAGGAAATCCCCATCGACCGATTCGTGGAGGACAGCCACGGGATTCCCGATGCAGAGGTCGGTTATCTGGAAGCGGTCGAGCTCGATCTCAGTGTCGTGATATCCCGGAACATCGGTGGGATACTGACGCACCGAGGCATGGTTGACTATTGTGCCGAAACGGCGGGTGATGACATCAGGAATGGCGGCCATGTTCATGCGGTCGACGATCTCCTGTTTCATGCTGTCGTCGTAGATGGCGTTGCGGCCGTCGTAGAAATCACGGGACCCGTACATGTCTTCGGGGTGAAAAAGCTTGTCCGCGTTGCTCGCGAGCCTCGCCCTGAGGCTGTCGCCCGGAACGGTATCGGGGAGTTCGAGCGGCAGGATCGGATTATATAACGGGCCTTCGTAACTGATGCGCGCTTCCTTTTTCGTCCTGTTTTTCTCGTTGAACCGTTCGATTACCTCCGGGGTCATGATTATGGTGTCGGCGTCATCATGGAGCCCTATCCAGTATTCGGGAGTGAGCATCTGCGGTTCCACACCGGGAAGGGCGTTCGGGGCATGACGCGGTTTAGGCTGCTGGGAGAGCGCAGGCAAAACAGAAAGTACAGCCGCGAAAATGATACAGAGTATCAGGGTGATGTGTGATTTACGCATATCGTTCCCCTCTTGACATGTACTGTTTTGTTATGGTTTTTTATGGTTTTATTATTATTTTAGTAATGATAGTATATAATGGTAATATATAGAGTGGAATGAGGTTTGAAAAGAATATCTTTACAAAGGATTATATGTCATGGAGTCCATTCGCATCGCGTTTTTCGATACAAAACCGTTCGACCGTGAATTCTTCGACTCCGTCAACAGCCGGTACGGCTTCACCATCAAATACTTCAGGTATCATCTGAATCCCGAGACCGCCCAGCTTGCTGCCGGCTACGAAGTGGTCTGTGTTTTCGTGAACGATGTCCTCGATACCGAAGTCATCGACACGCTCCATGCAAACGGAGTAAAACTTATCGCGCTCCGCTGCGCCGGATACAATAATGTCGACTTCAAGGCGGCCTATCAGCGGATTCATGTCGTAAGGGTGCCTGCCTATTCACCCCATGCGGTCGCCGAACACGCGGTGGCGCTCATGCTCACCCTCAACCGCAAGACCCACCGTGCATACTTCAGGACCCGAGATAACAATTTCAATATCACCGGTCTGCTCGGATTCGACATGTACGGGAAAACCGCCGGAGTCATCGGAACCGGAAAAATCGGCAAAATACTCATCACCATTCTCAGGGGATTCGGGATGCGCGTGCTTGCCTATGACCTCTATCCCGACAGGGCGTTCGAGCAGGAGTCCGGAGTCGAATATACCGGCATCGATACCATCTACCATGAGTCGGATATCATTTCCCTGAACTGCCCCCTGACAAGCGAGACACTTCACCTCATCAACCGTGAAACCATCGCGAAGCTGAAGGACGGCGTGATGATCATCAATACCGGGAGAGGCCAGCTCATCGACACGAAGGCGCTTATCAGAGGCCTCAAATCGGGGAAGATCGGGTCGGCGGGACTCGATGTGTACGAGGAGGAAAGCGCCTATTTCTTCGAGGATTTCTCGAATTCCGTGGTGGACGATGATGTGCTTGCGCGGCTCCTGACATTCAACAATGTTCTGATAACCTCGCACCAGGGATTCTTCACCCGTGAAGCCCTCACCAGTATCGCGGAAGTCACCATGGACAACATCCGGACCTTTTTCGATGGCGGTGAGTTACGGAACGAAATATGCTATAAGTGTGACGGGAATCACTGCAAAAAAAAGAAAACCGGCATATGCTTTTGAAATTGCAGTACGAAGCATACCACAAAAAAGGCGCCTGTTTTTACGGGCGCCAGTTTTTTGGTATTCATGTATCATACGGATGATCAGCCTATAGCCGCGATAATTGCAACCGACTTTGCGACGATATATATATAGGTTGCGACGTACCAACATAATACGGAAGCGAGAATGATGTAGTCTCTTTTCATTTTACCCTCCTGACTATTGATAATGTTCCCGGATGTCTTTCATAGTGTGTTCTGCTCTATTTGACGAGCTGTCTGTTCATTTGGTTTGATTCGATGCTTCTTTTTTACTGTTCATTTTCTGATATATATGACGTAATCTCCGGTAAAAAAATTTCATTTTTGTGCTTCTGCAATCGAAACGGAACATTATTTTAATTGACGTGAAGCAGTATTCATTATTATTTGAAGAAAGTTACATCATGTATTTTCTGTAATCTGAATTACGGCCGGAGAACAGTTAATGGAGGATGAAATGGATATAAAGAAATCGGGCGGGTTCGGTGAATCGTATCGTGTATCGCGGCGCATGTTCATGAAACATTCCGCCGTGGCTGCCGCAGGAACAGCGTTTGCCGCCGGAGGATTTCCAGTCGCCGGAGCGGCACTGCCCGGAATGGGCGGTAAGGCGAGCGTGTCGTTTGTCACCGGGAATGAACGGCGGGATATGGTCGGCCGGGTTCTGAAGCCGTTCGAGAAAGAGATACGTGAAGGAATTGCCGGCAAACAGGTTGTCATAAAGACCAATTTTGTGGCGGATGGCACTCCGCTGTGCGCCACCCATCCGGATGCTGTACGCGGGCTTCTCGATTTCCTTGCCCCGATGTATAAAAAAGAGATAATCATCGCCGAATCCACCGCCTCGGATAAAGGTACGGAGCAGTTGTTTGAAGACTATGGCTACACTCCCCTGAAAAAAGAGTACCGGGTGAAACTTGTCGAGCTGAACAAGCAGTCGACATCACCCTACTATATTCTCGGTAAAAACCTGCGCCCGAACCGTATTCAGGTCTGCGATACCATGCTCGATCCGGACAACTACATTTTTTCGATCACCCGCCTGAAAACGCACAATGTCGTCGTTGCAACGCTCGGCCTCAAAAATATTATCATGGGCTCACCCCAGAAAATCTACAAAGGGGTCAACTATAAGTCGCAGATGCACGAGATGGCGCCCTGGGGTCTCAACTACAACATGTTTCTCGTCGCCCGTCAGATACGGCCGCAGTTCACCATACTCGACGGGCTCGAAGGAATGGAAGGCAACGGGCCCATCGGCGGAACTCCGGTCAATCATGGTGTCGCGCTCGCAGGCCCCGATGTACTCGCCGTCGACCGTATCGGCGTGGAGCTCATGGGGATCGATATAGCCGATGTGGGGTATCTCAATTACTGCGCCGATGCCGGACTCGGAGTGATCGACCGCTCGCAGATCAGGATTATCGGGTCGGATAAACCGGAAGACCATGTGATCAAATACAAGCTCAACGAAAACAGCGACTGGCAGCTCAAGTGGAAAGAGGACATCGAAATCAAAAAGGGATAGATTCCCCTGATATACCTTTTTTCTGAGGAGAAGAAAGCTGCCACACAGTATGTATATTAAAAATCCAGCATTCTTATGAAGGATGACGGAAACTGCACCGTATCATCAAGCGTTTAAAAAAGAAAGCCGCCCCGGAACAAACATATGATGTTACCGTATTCGCAAAGATGTAATTATCTGCCGCCGGTGTTTTAATCAGGTTGATTCCCCTCGCCCGAAGAAAGTGATCGTTCATGAATACCGACAGTGTAAAAAGTGGCCGTGAGTATAACAGCGGCCCATACCGGAAAACGGTCGTTATCGGTGGGCGCCGTTTCACTGTCCGGAGGCTGACGCCTGCGGTTTTTGGTATCCTGCTGCTGCTCACCCTTGTGGTGAGTTACATTATTGCATGGAACATGGTCAGGGGACCGGTAAAGCTGACCTACAGGGCAAACGAGCTCTTAATTGAGGGTCGCATAGAGGAATCGCTTAAAACCTTTGAAAAGGCTCTGGACGGTAATCCGAGGATAAAAATGGCATGGTCGGGGAAAGGGCTGTGCCTCCTCTATCTCGGGCGGTATGAAGAAGCCATTACCAGTTATGAAAAAGTGCTCGTGCTTGATCCCGCATATTCCCTTGCCTGGCAGGGAAAGGGTTTGAGTTATGAAAATCTCGGGCGCTATGAGGAAGCAATCCGGTGTTACGACAGGGTGCTGGATTATGCGCCGGACAATTCCAGTACTCTTTCGCTTAAAAACAAACTCCTGAAAAAACGGGGAATCACGAAGTGACCGCCCGTCTTTAGTATGCTGCCGTATACGCCGCTCTTTAAAACCTTCCGTGTGTTTCACCGTAATGCTTGACTTCATACCCCGTTTGTCGTATCATCAGACATATTTGACAAGGCAGCATGGTTTCCGAAAGCTTGTACATCCATTTTTTATCCGGAGGACAGCATGGCAAAGTTTTATACTCCGCATGACCGGCGGTTGCCCAGAACACCCGAAGAACCGTTTCCCACACCGGGATACCTTCCTGTTTCAGCAGTCATGATCAGTGTCGCCGATCCTATAACAGGCATTCCCAATATCATACCGGTTGTCGGATGGGGATGGCTCAACCGTCTCCCGCTCATTATCGGTGTGGCGGTAAATACGAAGGATTATAACAACGATTATTATCCGCGCGGCTCTCATCAGTTGCTCATCAATGCCATGGACTTCGCGCTCAATATACCCACCGAGGACCTCAGGGAAAAGGTAACGGAATGCGGCAGGCTTTCGCGTCATAAAGACCCGACTGTCGATAAATTCAAGGGAGCAGGTCTTACGGCGGGACCCGGAAAAAACATCAAGTCCCCGCACATTGTCGAATGCCCGATCAATTACGAGTGCAAGGTGATTGCGCTCTACAATATGGGATCTCATGACCTCTTCATGGGCGAAGTGGTCGGCTGTTTTACCGATGGCGAGGTGGTCGAAGTGAAGACCCTTCAGGGGGAGGATTTTATCACGATGAAACGTGATGACGGCTCGATGCTGACCCTCGAATGGAATACGCTCCTCCGTGAAAAGAAGGATTGATTCGAGACACACCATGACTCTGCGAGGATACGGTTTTTATTTACGCCGTATCCTTTTTTTATTCCCGGGAGAGCCGGGGAAAGGAATCTTTTCACGGGGTGCCCTTTCCCTGGTTACTTCCTTTAGGCACGCAAAGGAAGAAATATATAATAAAATGGGATTTTTCCGTAATACTTACCTGACCATCCCCCGAAATCCACAATGAAATGTATTGCAATACATTGATTATAAATAGAATATAAACCATTAGAGCCTGTGAATTTATAAACCCATTGAAAAGCCCCACGGTCACAATCGGTTTTCGGAAAAAGAATGGGTGCTGTCCGAGCGAGCCGAAGGCTCGTGAGTTCACACATTCCCGAAAAACGGGCAGTGAACGGGGAAAAAGGCTTTTCACGGGGTGCCTTTTCCTTGGTTACTTCCTTTG
>JAJFUH010000209.1 GCA_021372535.1 bacterium | reverse complement strand
TTCAGTGCGGGAGCGAAAAGTCCCCGCCGGATTCTGAACCGTCCGACGGCTGCCGGAGCGACGATGAAAACCACGCAGGAAGCCCTCGCGCTTCTCGGCAAAACGGGTATCGGGGACGGCTATGCGCTCTTTTACGGCATCGGAGACGGCGATCTCCTCGAAGCTCTCGCGGTGAATTCGACTCTCCACATCATTGCGGTCGATACCGATGAGAAAACGGTTGAAACCATGCGCCGCCGTTTCGACGAGAAGGGATTGTACGGTAAGCGGACAGCGATACTAAAGGGCGATCC
Source organism: bacterium (assembly GCA_021372535.1). Classification (NCBI taxonomy): domain Bacteria; species bacterium. Next base: position 14,272 of record JAJFUH010000209.1, on the reverse strand, counting down.
GTTCACCCTCGAAGCCCCATTGTACATGGCATCGCTGACCGTGGTGCACAACCTCGATCCAAAACGGTATCCACCTGAAAAGAATTTCCTCGGCCGCATCTATCGTTCCATGCGTCCCTACGGCGGGAAAGCGTGGTTTTCGCCCGGCTTTGTAACCTCCGGCGGGCTGTCGAAGCTGGTTGCGGGTGCAGGTCTCGATGGTCTGGTATGTTCGGCGGATGCGGATTCCCGTATTATCGGGCGCGAGGGGCCTCTCAGGGATTCCGCCGACTGGACGCACAATTACGGCGATATTGCCAACACCGCCAAATCGGACGACAGCCTCGTGAGGCTGCCGCTCGGAATCCTCTGGTTTGGGGGAAGCTCGAATCTCGATGTTCTCCCCCGTCACGCTCACGGGCCATCGGAACAGGTGGTCGGCGGGCGGCTGTTCATCGAGGGAATCAACTGCCTGAGCGCCCGTGACGTATACACCGGCAGGGTGATATGGAAAGCGGCGCTTAACGATCTCGGCACGTACGGTGTTTATTACGATAAAACCTACAAGGAAACGCCGACCGATATCCGGTATAACCAGGAGCATATTCCCGGCGCGAACATCCGGGGAACGAATTTTGTCGCCGCGTCCGACTATGTGTACGTAATCCAGGGCAGCTCCTGCCATATGCTCGATGTAGCCACCGGCGAGGAGAAAAAAGTGTTCACGCTGCCTCCTGTCGACCCGGAGGCAAAAACCAAGGTCATACCACCCTGGGCATATATCGGCGTCTACGACGATCTTCTCATTGCGGGGAGCGATTTTGTCACGTTTTCGGACCTTCTCCAGAAAAAGAAGAGCGAGTATTCCATTTTCGAAGACCTCGATACGAGCGCGAGTAAGAAACTGATCGTCATGAACCGTTATACCGGCGATATCCTCTGGCAGCTCGATTCCCGGTACGGATTCCTCCATAACGGCACCGCGGCGGGAGGAGGAAAGCTTTTCTGTCTCGACAGGTACCCTCCCCTTATCGAGAGTCAGCTCAAACGGCGCGGGAAGGACATTCCCGGCGATTACCGTCTCCTCGTGCTCGACATAAAAACCGGGAAAATTCTCTGGGAAAGCTCAAACGACATATTCGGGACATTCCTCAGCTATTCCGGAGAGCACGGCATTCTGCTCGAAAGCACCCGTCCCTCGCGCGACATGGTTGCGGGTGAAAGCGGCGAGCGCATGGCCGCGTTCAGGGTTTCGGACGGCTCCCCGGTATGGGACAAAAAGGTCAAGTATCCGACATTTCCCATTCTTCACGGCAGCCATATCATCACCGAAGGCAACGTGTTCGACCTTCTCACCGGCGATCCCATAAACCGCCTCAATCCGCTCACCGGCAACGAGGGACCCTGGTCATGGACACGCCAGTACGGGTGCAATTATCCCATCGCGAGCGAATACCTCGTGACCTTCCGCTCCGGCGCGGCGGGCTTTTATGATATCATGAACGACGGCGGGACCGGCAACTTCGGGGGATTCAAGTCGGGATGCACGGCGACCCTTATCGCTGCGGACGGCGTCCTGAACGCGCCCGATTATACGCGCACATGCAGCTGTTCCTACCAGAACCAGACATCGCTGGCGCTCATCAACATGCCCGAAAACGAGATGTGGACCTATAACACCATCGACATGGACGATGGCCCGGTCAGGAAGGTCGGACTGAATTTCGGCGCGCCGGGAGACCGTCTGTCCGAGACCGGCGTCCTGTGGCTCGATTATCCGAGCGTCGGAGGCCCCTCGCCCGATATCGCCGTGACAACCGAACCGGAAAAGCCCGAACGGTTCACCAACCACAGCTCGTTCGTCGAGAGCGGCGCGGCGCCGTGGGTCTGTGCCTCCGGAGTCAAGGGTATACGGCGTCTGGCGGTGACTCTTGCCAAAAACTCGCCCGGCGAGCGGGCATACACTGTGCGGCTCTATTTTGCCGAGCCGGACATGGTGAAACCGGGCGGGCGCGTGTTCGATGTGACGATTCAGGGGAACCGTGTGCTCGGGGGATTCGATCCGGCCGGTGAAGGCGGAGGCTCACGGAAAACCGTTGTCAGGGAGTTCAAAAATATCCGGGTCGGAAGAGAGCTCGTCGTCACTTTCGATCCCGCCGACCGCGCAGGAAAGGCAGAACCCATCATAAACGGCATAGAGATCGTTGCCGAGGGGTGGTAATCCGGGTAACCGGCAGGTTTGGTGCGTTCTATAAACTGAAATTAGTTTTCCACATCAGCATGTCCTGCTGTGTGTCGGAAAAAACATCGATGCCGTAAAAAACGGACATATCGATATGCCCGGTCACACGGGCGCTCAGCAGGGGACACACATAAAATTCCGGACCTTTTCCGGTGTATTGTTTCCCGTATCCCAAAGCGCCGATACCGAATCTGCCGATCTTGTAAGCCCCCTGAGGCAGGAAAAAGCAGTGGTCTTTCGATGAATTATTGAGACCCTCGAAATACCTGACCTGAACGGACAGGGCCACGGTATCCCTGAGTATGTTCCGCGTGTAGTCGGCGCGCGCTCCGATCCAGCTTCTGTCCTTGTTGTCGTATTTCCAGTACCCGTAAACCGTGAAACTACCGAATTTCCTGCCGAGCATGACATCGGTCTGCTGAGTTTCGGCTGGCAATATATAGTAAAACGGCCTGAATCTGAGAACGTTGTTGTCTTTGGTATACGTGATTTCCGTCAGGAACTTTTTGATGGTTTCGTCCGCTTCTCCGGGCTGTACGGCCGAAATGACGAAAAACAGAATAACGATGACGGTTCGCAGGGCAAATGACATGGTTTCTCCCGGAAGTCAGAAGTTTTTTAATCGAAACAGAACGTAAGTATAATACATTTTATACCCTGACAGTGCAAAAATCTGTGCGGAATACGGCTGCCTGTCGTTCTGCGTTCATTTTACAGGTGTTTTTCCCGGTAAAATATACTATTATTGATGCATAGCCGTCTATGAATGCAGTATAAACAGTCATTCAGATTAACCATAGGCCATAGACCAGAAACCAGAAATTATGAACGATGAATTCATTCAACATGCCGAAGCCTGGGCCTCATCGCTCTGGAAAAACGCCCGTGACCGCTGGACCGGCCGGACGGGGCAGGACAGGAATTACCGCAGCCATGTCATCCATCCGGCGCTGGCGGAAATTCTGATGAAACTCTATCCCGGCGGGCCTGTCCATGTTCTCGATCTCGGATGCGGAGACGGCGTCTTTGTCGGGGATGCTGTCGGAAGGGGGATACTCGACAGCGGCGGATCGTACACCGGAGTCGATATATCAGCCGATTTCATCGCACGGATGCGCATGCCCGGCGAAAGCGGAAGGGTTGATTTTATCGAGGGCAATCTCACCGACCCCGGTTTCCCGGAGAAAATTCTCGCCCGCCGCAGGGAATGGAACTGCATCGTTTCCGTGTTCACCGTGCAGGAAATCCCCGGTCTCGGCTCGTTCATGGAGAACCTGCGGATCATTACACCGGAGCGGGCGCATGTGGTCATCGTCACCGTCCACCCGGATTTTGCCGACTGGCTCCTCGATAACGGGCGGATCAATCCTGCGGAGAGTTTAGGAAAACCTTCCGGGACAGCAGGCGAGGGCGCGGAGGCCGCGCTCTGGCGATGGGCGGGAGAATACCCCATCGTCGATGAACCCAACGAAGCCTTCTATCTTCCGTACTTTCACCGCACCATCCATGACTACCGTCTCTGTTTCGCCCGTGCGGGATTTACTGTCGAGCAGGTGATCGCTCTCCCCGAAGGAAGCCATGAGCTTCCCCGCCTCATACGCGAGGGAATATCACCGTTTACGCCGTTCGAAACCAACCTGTACTGGCCGCGGATTGCCAATGCGCCTTCGGCGCTCGCTTTCATTGCCCGCAGGGAGCCGAACAGTGAAAAACCATGATTCCGAAACGTTCAATGTGCCCCCCTTTGTTCCCGGAGGACGGACCTACGAAGACCTCAGGGAGCGGTTCACCGCCATTGTTCACGAGCATATCGACCGCATGGAGGTGAAAGCGTATTCGGCGCCCGGACTGTACGACCCCGACCGTGTCACCTACATCATTCCGCCCATCACCGATGTCGAGCACAGGAGCGCATGGAATCCATCGAGCATCTATGTCGTGAAAAGCGGCGTCGTGGCAATCGGCCGTGTGTTCTATACAAGGACAAGCGGCGAGTTCCTCATCGAGGAGCTCATTCTCAAACCCGGCGACATTTTCGGTGAGTTCGAGGTTCCGCTCTCCATTCTCGGCAGCCCGAAGCTCTGGAAGGCAAAGCTCCCGCCGCGGTTCAACATGACCTACGGCGCCTGGGCGAGCGGGCCGGCGCTCAACTGGGCCATGGCATATCCGCGCCATATACTCCGTGACAGCGTCGATCCCGAAAATTCCAAGACAGCGGTGCATCCGTTCTACATCAAGAGCAAAAACGTCCGCCCCGCAACCGATGCCGAGGTGTTTGTCATTCCCATCGAGCATTTCGAGGAAATGGTGAGCGCCCGTCACGAGGCAATGACCTGGTTCCTCATGAACGTGCTCTGGAAAACCCGTCTCTATTTCGAACCTCCGGCGCAGGGGTACGGCCGTTCTCCCGCCGACACCATCGCCCGCCTCATGATCCGCCTCATCGCCTGCCGCATCAGGCTCGGCATCGTGGTGCTCGGAAAGGACGGGACTCGAACGACCTGCAGGACATTCATCGGTCCCACCGAGTGGCTCAAGCACGGCCTCGGATCGTTTTCCGCCGACCTCATGGAGATCGTGCATGATTCCGGCGGCATGAAACGCGAGACGGTGACTCTTCCCCTGTTCAACGGCGACCTTGACGGAATCATCGAGGTGATCTACCATGCCCCCGTGAAGGACCTCGATGACGAGATGCTCCGGGCAATGGGATGCACTCCCGAAGAAGACCGCGACGAGAACCGCTTCGGCCTCCTTACCGGCATCAGAATCGAGGTCAGGGACCTCGACTTTTTCAAGAATTACCTGCTCGAAAAGGGGGAGTGAGGAAAAGCGAGGGATAAGGCACAAGGCAGAAGGCAGAAGGGGAAAGACAGTGTCAGATTAATTGGTTTGTGGTTTATGGTCTATGGTTTGTGGAAGGAAGAATACGGGATCGCATGCTGAACATATTTCTCTTGACAGGGGGAGAAATTTCATTTTTTCAATACATATTATATATTCTGAGCAGGGATAAACTGAGAGACTTGTTTCGAGGGGTTTTACGGCACCCGCAGCTGCATTTGAATCAATAACAATCCGGTTATCCGGTTTGATAAGCCAAAAAACTTTTTAATAAGAATCGACAATTTTTTCGGTAGCATGTGATCCCCCCTGCCTGCGGTATCCCACCTTGTTAAGGGGGGAGCGGCTTTGGGGACATTTTCGTCCCCCTTTGTTTTATAAGGGGGATACGGCGAAGCCGAGGGGGATTAATGCTGTTAGCTTATCAAACTGGATAACCGGATAATCCAATGTTGAGCACCTGTACATTCAAGTCTGGCGTCTGGTGAGTTGCTTAATCTTCTTGACCAATACTTAAATTGTGCTGTTTGTGCGCCGAGGGAGACAAATGGTTGACATGTCAGATTCCGAGTATGAAACAAAATCAGAAGAACACCGACGTGACGATGAACCACCGGCAGCAGTAGCAAAACTGGGCTGGCGATACCATCACATTGGCGTGCCTACCGAAATTCCCCGTAACGATGAGAAATACATTGCCCGATACAAAATGTACGTTTCGGGTTTCAGCAGCAGTCCGTATGGTATTGAATGGATGCGTTTCGAGCCGGGCAGCCCTTTGCCTGAGATTATTCGGACTGTGCCGCACATAGCGTTTGAAGTTGACGATCTTGATGAAGCCCTTCGAGGCAGGGAAGTAATCTTTCCGTCCGGTTCTCCTTCAGACGGTGTCCGTGCTGCGATGATCATTCACAATGGGGCTCCGGTTGAATTGATTACCTTTGGCAATAAGCATCCGGTAACCAAAGAATGAGTTTACGGACAAGGTGCCTTTGAGGACACAAATACATTTGTATTTCAGTGGCCGGATGCCGGACAACCGCAAGCTGCCGACCGCTTCGATCAGCGCAGGGCAGTCGTGCAAATTAAGGGAGTATTCCGGGCTGCGCAGCGTCGCACTGTCTCTCTAACGAAGCTGAGCTAAGCCGGGGGGATCAAAAAAAAAGAATCCGCCCGTCATTGAATCCCCGATCAGGCTGGGGACAGGCTATTACCGAAAAGTCCATGCGGGACTCCTTTCGATGTCACCCACTTTGTCTCTTTGTCCTTCTGTCTCTTTTCCCCTTGTGCCTTGTGCCTTGTGCCTTCTGCCTATCTTTATCCCAGATTAATAATCCCCGCCTCTGGAAATGCCCCGAACATCCGCGGGTCATGGGTGATGACAAGGACTGCGCCACCGCCATCGGTGAACGCGTCTATCGCCTCGACCATACGGCTGAAACCCTCGCTGTCCTGATACTGGGTCGGTTCATCGAGCAGGAGCACCGTGCGTTTTTCTCCGCATGCGAGGGCCATGCCGAGACGTTTTTTCTCCGCCTGGCTCAGTTCGAGCGGATGAGTGCCCGAAAGACGCTCCAGCCCGAGGATTTCGATGTATTTCCCCGGCGCGTTGCCCCATTTCACCGCGAGCTCGAGCTCTTCCGCCACCGTTTTCCTGCAGAGGTGAAGGCCGGGATTCTGGAGCGAGAGCCCCACAGCGGACATGATTTCCCAGTCCTTCATTGCCGAAACGGAGCGGCCGTTGAGCACAATGGCGCCCTTGTCCGGGGAGAGAATGCCTGCGATGAGCTTTGCAAGCGTGGTTTTTCCCGATCCGTTCGGCCCGCTCACGAGGGCGACAGCGCCTTTTCCGAGGGAGAATGAGAGATCGCGGAGCACCGGCCTGCCGTCCCTGTAGGCGAACGAAAGCCCCTCGACGGTAAGGGCGGCTGCGCCTTCTGTTGATGACGTTTCATGGCGGGAAACGTGTTTGTGGCGGACATTTTCATGTGATAGAGAATCGACCGGGGCGCCGAGGCTTATTTCGGTGTCGTACTGACCGGCGGGAAAGAGCCAGGGGTCCTCAGCGATAAGGGCGATACCGCCGTTTTCATGCGTATGAGCGCGGATGATCTCCATGAGAAGGGGCCGGAAACCGGTATCGATTTCGGTGAGCGGACGGTCGAGGAAGAGAAAACGGGGGCTCGTCATGAGAGCGCCTGCAACGAGGACACGCTGGAGCTCGCCGCCGGAAAGAGTGCGGATGTTCCGTTCGAGGAGGTGTCCGACTCCGAGTTTTACAGCGTACCGGTCGATGATGGAGGGCATGTCCGCCGGGTCGACGCCGCGGCATTCGAGCGGAAAAGCGAGCTCGTGGACGACATTACGCTTGAGTCCCGAAAGCTGGGAGTAGGGATTTTCGAGGATGAGCCCTGTCTCGGGCGCGGGCGCACCCTGCCCGACCGGCTGCCCGAACAGTTCGATTCCGCCATCGAGCCTCCATGATCCCGCCCAGAGCGGGAGGTATCCGCACAGGGTCAGTCCCAGCGCGGTTTTCCCCGATCCCGGAGGTCCCGAAATGAATCCGATTTCGCCCTTGTTGAGCTCGAAGGAGACACCATCGAACACAGCCGGCCCGTTTTCCGGGAGATGAAGCGTGAGATTGTCCGTTTTCAGCACCAGAGCACCCCGAGCACAAAGGTTACGAGCGCGATTGCGGCGGCGTCCGCCGGACGGAACCTGAGCGGGACAAGATGGGTCTTTTCCCCCGGAGCGATGAACCCCCGTGAGGATATGATGAGCGAATTCATCGAAATCTCGCTGAGCATGGATGAAAAAATGGGATTGAGCGTGGGAATGAGCGCCCGTATCCGCTGCATCGTTGTTTCCGCGCGCATGCCCCGCAGTTTCTGCGCTGTGACGACCTCGTCCATGCGTTCGGTAAGCCTCGGCACGAGCCATATGGTTCTGAAAAGAATGAGAATGACCGAAGGCGGCACCCTGTAGTCGATGAGCATGGCAAACAGCTCCTCGGATCGTATCCGCCGCGAGAGGTAAATCACGGAGACGACCGGAGCCGCGATACGGGTGAGGCTTTCCATGCCGGTCAGTATTCCCTGATACGAAAATCCCGGGTGTTCCCAGGTGACACCATGAATGAGAAACAGGAACAGAGCTCCAATAGCGAGAATCCTGAGGAATTTAAGGGTAAGACGGAATTCGGTGCGTGAGGGAATGACCACCGATACCGTGAAGAAAACAAGGAGAAGCCCCGTTCCCGGGAATGTCGGAAGGGCGATTGAGAAAATCATGATTTCCAGTGCTATCAGCAGATGTGCGGATGGATGGAGAAATGTTCCCGATGAGGAATTCATGGCCGTGCCAGGCTCTCATTTACGAGTAAGGCGTTCGAGCATGCGGGGAGGGAGCGACTGAACGAGAGAAAAACAGATGAGCGCCGTGACAAGCTTGTCGAGCGGGTCTATGAGGAGCTTCCCGAAGATGACGCTCTTCCAGAGGGGATACCCCATTGCCCTGAACAGCGCCGTTATGGCATCGGAACCTGCAATCGATACCCCGCCGTACACGAGCGTGGTTACCGGAGCGGAGGCAGCGGCTGCTCCGAGCCCCAGGATGAGCCCGCCGATAATGGTCGCACGGATATTCTTGAGAAACCCGAACCGTGCCAGGCCGGAAGATATCAACGCGATGACAATGGCTGTGCCCGCGTACGCCATCGAGGTGGGAATGGCGGTGACCGACAGAACGACAAGAGCAGCCAGGCCGACAATCGCCCCATAACGCCATCCGCAGAGCGCAGCCACAAACACCGTCCCAATGGAATCGAGGTAAATCGGCAGTTTGAGCAGATTTACGAGATATCCGATCGAGACGTTCAATGCTGCGCCGAGGGCAATGAGTCCCGCATCAAAAGCGTTTATCTGTCGCACGAGGTCTGTATCCCGTTTCAGCGTATCGTGAATAACGGTTGTATTTTTCGGAGGGCCTTTTTCCACGAATGTGTCGCTGCCGGTGATATGAGCCCGGGCAACGGCAAGAAGAATGATGACAAAACCATGGAGCCTTGTCAAGGTGTTTGTTGTAACACTGAGCATTTTAACCACCATGCGGGATATTCACGAATCGGCGTAGTCCCGGAACTGAAACCCGGTCACCGTGAGAGAGCATAGACGACCAGGTTGACTCCGAGCCTCATCCGTGACCCGTCGCCGGTTCTTCTTTCCCAGTACCGTTCCCACTCGTTTCCCAGCTTTTTATCGGAATAGATACCGACGAGCACGTCATCGAGCCATATTCCGGTAAGATAGGGCCCCGTCATAAGCTGCCCGGACCGTCGTTCTCCCATGTCGCCGTCAAAAATGCTCTGCTCGATATTGAAAAAGGAACGGTAGATTTTATGGTCGGGAGGAATCTGTTTGAGACGGGCGTTTTCGGGAAGGTTCTTTTTCAGTCCGGAGAAAGCCTTGTAATCGAACTCAAGGACGATGAAACCGCCGGATGACAGGTAATTCTTCAAATTTGCCTTCTCGCTGTCGAGAAGCTCGAACCCCTGCCCTGTGTTTAAATAGACGAACGGGTATTTCAGGAGACGGGGAGAGTCGAAGTTAATGGACTGGTCGATAGATGTGTTGATATCGGTGTATTTGATTATTCCCTCGGAAAGTCCTTTGAGAATATTCGTATTGTCAGAGCCTGTCTGGGAGGATCTTACCGGAACAAGCACGACCGAGCCTTTGATGTTTTGACTTCCCGGAGAGTCCCGTACAACCCCCGGCCGCATCGAATCGTTCTGGGCATAAACCCCGGAAGCTGTAAAAAACACTACGGCAAACATGACAAGTACATACAGCCGTGAAGATTGCTCAACCTTCTGTAATTTTAAAGCGCCATGTCTCATAAGGAACCTGCCCCGGTTAATGAAACCATTCATTTCAAGGTGAATATCCCTGTGACACTATGTTGAGTTTATCGGTATGATTCAAACGTCATTTTTTATGGTATAGACCCTGAAACAAGTTCAGGGTGACATGGATACGATCACGTTGTCATGCCGAACTTGTTTCGGTATCTATCATCATTTACCCATGGTATTTATCTATACGAATGCAAATTGGTATAAGGCCATGTCAAACGGTTATCGGAATATTTTCGGCGTCCGGTACGTTACCGATACATAGAACCGTGTCTGGGTTTCCTCGTCCTTGCGCGGCTCCTCCTTCTGAGACCAGAATCCGTATGCAACGGCGGCATCGACAGACAGCGCATCTTCGAACTGCTTGCCGAGCCCGAAGGTAATAAAGTCGCGCTCGTTGTCAACCGTGATCGCCGGAGCGCCCTCGTCGTATGACCGTGGACCCTTGAAGAGCACCGGCTGCCGTAAATACCCCACCCGTCCGAACATATCCCAGAACGGGAGACGCTGTTCGAGGCCGATTCTCCAGCTCATGGACGAGCGGTACCTGTCACGGAAGTAATTGGGATCGGACAGGTAGTCCGACGGATAATCGAGCTTGGCCTGTTTCCAGTTTTCGTACGAGAAATCGAACCCGAGCGTGGTTTTTCTCAGCGCAGTCCATGAAAGACCGAAACCGAACTGCATCGGCGCCTTGATGGTGTAGCTCATATGGTCGATATACGCATCGTCGGTAAAGTCCGATGTCGGATCGATGATTTCGTACAGTTTGAAGTATTCGCCATCGCCGCGGCTGTACCATTCGAGGTAATTGCGCTCGGTGATGTGGAACTGCATGGGAAACCTCAAAAACGCGCCGAGCCTGAAATTCCTGTCATGGTAGAGAACGGACGGCTTGAAGCTCCATGCGGATATATCATCGTCCACACCGGTGATGTCAAGCTGCGACCATTGGGAACCGGTGCGGTAATCGTTGAGAAGCAGGTGGTTGTCACGCTTGTACGACCCCGTCCATATATCGAACGATGCGCCGAACGAAACCTGGGGCGATACATCGAGCGCTCCCGCGAGCGACAGTATGCCCATGCCGCCTTCCTCGACCGATTCGCCTGTCTGAAATCCTTCGAGTGTATCGTTGTACCCGTCGATCCTGAGACGGTTTTCGAAATCCTTGACATGGTTGTAGGCCACGGCGAATACAAGGCTGCCCCTGGCAGTCGGGACCGGGTAGACAAGTCCTATCGAACCGAGGCCCGAATAATCGGTTTTAGTGTCAGCGGTACCATCGGGTTCCGTCGAACTTTTAAGGGTTGTCTTGACATCGCGCTTCAGTGTATTGATTCCGAGCTGCACCTCGATCTTATCGAGGCGGGCGAGCGCGGCGGGATTGTACAGTACCGCCGAGAGATCGTTTGCGGCAGCGATGTTCGCACCGCCCATCCCCATTGCCCGTGCCCCGACGCCCGAATCGTTGTCCACCGATACCTCCTGCGCATGTGCGGGATATGCCATTCCTGCAAGGATGGTGACAACGAGAATCCGAGTGATTCCATGTATACGTTCAACCAGAAATGCCGGTTTCATTATTTATTCCTCCTGCTGGTGCTGGAGCCTGATGACCGGCTCGAACCCGAGCTCGACCGGCCTGACCCTGAACTTGAACGACCTGAACCTGAGCTCGACGAACCCGAGCTTGAACGTGAAGACGAACCGCTCGAAACTCCGGAGCTGCCCGATGAACCTGAACGTGAAGACGAGCTGCTTGAACTGCCCGACCGTGATGGAGTGCTCTGGTAGCTGCCTGAGCTGCTTGAATTACTCGACCGCGACGGGGTACTCTGGTAACTGTCCGAAGAACTCTGTCTCGATGAAGATGAAGACGAAGTGCCCGAATTTTTCGATACGCTGCTCCGGCTTTCAGAGGCGGACTGACTCTCTCTCGCCGACTGGCTGCTTATTATGAATGTCCTGGTGCGCGGGCGAAGGTCATTCTGCCGTATAACTGTCTTTCCGGTCGAGTTTGAACTTTCGCTCGATGAATTGTCCGATCTTGACGCAGGTTTTGATATCGTTTCATTTGAGTTCGACGGCGGCGAATATATCAGAGGACTTTTTTTATCGGTTGTCGTGCTGGTTTTCGTACGCCGTGATGTCGAAAGACCCGAATCCTTACCTGTTGAAGCCGGTGTCTTCTCACGTCTCGTGGTCGTTGTGCCCGATGAGGTTTCACGGGATTTCTGAGGTGTCGATGTTGTGCCGGAACGATCGGTCTTTGACGAAACATCCGAAGCGCCTTTCGAGACAGTCTCCCCGCCGGTTGATGACGATCTGCGGGATGTTGCAGTGGAGAGACCTTCGCTCATGAATTCACGGCGTTTTGTCGTTCTCAAATCACTGTTGGCTCCTGTGGCTGTCTTGGAAGAGCTGTCATTCACCAAAACACCCGACCCTGTCGTGTGTCCGCCGGTTCCGAATCCGGCAAGCCTGTCCTGCCTCAGCATTTTCGGTCCCGGTTGGTTATCACGGCCGTAATCATCGTAGTAATGACCGCCGCCGTGCCCGTGATGATACCCGTAATCATAGGCATAGTACGGATAACCGCCCCAATAATAACCTCCGCCATAGTAACCCCCGCCGTAGTACCATGGATCATAGAACCACGGATCATAGCCCCAGCCTCCATCCCATCCCCAGCCGACGTCCCAGCCCCAGCCATAACCGCGATATCCGACACTGGCATACCATCGCGGCCAGATAGGTCCTACCCACACATCCCGGTAGGGTCCATACCATCCGACCGGTTCATACCACCATGACCGTGACCACCAGGGGTCGAATGCATAATCCGGATAGTAATAATTATAATTGTACGTTGTACCTGAAGATGCGCCGGATTCGTACCGGTCTTCAACACTGCCGTAATACTCGCTGTCTGCGCTGGCCTCTTCGGTGTTTTCGTTTTCGGCTGCTTCTACATCTTCACCATTACCCTCGTCGCTGTTCCGTGCGACAGCCGTTTCCCGTTCGGGCGCGGTATATCTCGAATTTTCAATACTTTCCCGAATTACGGGCCTGCTGACGACGGTATAACAACCCGACAGAAGAACCATAGCCCCTGCAAGGGTAATCGCGCTCATTGATAACAGTTTTCTTTTCATGGTAAACACCCCGCTTCCTTTTTTGAAAGTGTATGCGGGAAACCTTGTGCTCCCGTGCTTCTTTTTTCTGGTATGTAAAATAACGGAAATCACGGAAAAATCATCCCTTGAGTTTTCATCTGAAATTTTTTGGATGAAATGGATGCGGGTAGATACGGTTTGTGGTGATTGGTTTATGGTTTGTGGTTAGAGGCGCCCGCCCGGCTGTATTCACTCACCCATGGATGGGAGAGGGGGTCAGGGTAAGTTTGCCGATTTATGGCGGAAAGACTGTCTGAACCGCTGATTGACATGATTCAATGATTTTTATGATTGAAAAATCCGGTACATTCCCATGGTATCATGGTAATCAGTTAATCAGAGTAATCAGCGGTTCAGACAATTTTGGAATACTTCTGTCGTTCAAAAAAAATCAGCGAATATTTAATCTCTTTTTTTCATTATAAACCTAACCCTCGCGCCCATATACTCATATTATTCTTAACCATCGTTATTTTTCTCTTGACATTACAAGTGTAATTGATTATATTACCTCTCGGTAATAAGTGAGCGACCGCGCTCTTTTTTTACGCCGATCAATAACGTTCGTTGGTTATGTGAATGTTTAATACAAACAATAGTTGCAGGCACAAGGCACAAGGCATAAGGCACAAGGCACAAGGCAGAAGGCAGAAGGGGAAAAAACCAGAGACTTTCCGGTTTCACTTCTGACGATTAGAGATGGTTTACCGATTAAAGATTCGGGGAAGACGGGTGGTGATGTGAAGGTCTTATCGCTTAGTATCTCAGCGCCTTAGTCCCTGTATTTACATTCACTTGTGCCTTATGCCTTATGCCTTGTGCCTGTCTGTATTAAAGCCGAGCTCCACGAGCTCCGGGAATTCCGGAACCGTAAGGGTGTGACGCTTTCCGATCAGATCAGGGAATGGGTCCTGTCTACTCGTGGTAACTTTTTATCCACTGATATCCACAAAGAGCTCAACTTATCTACCGTTGTCGCCAGGAAGGTATGCTCGAAGATTTTGACTGAATAAATCGAAAGTGGTGTTATCGAGCGTTATCGAGACCGTCGCGGTACTTTAGCCGAGTGGGTGAGAAATTGAGGAAAGACAGGCACAAGGCATAAGGCACAAGGCA
>JAJFUH010000208.1 GCA_021372535.1 bacterium | reverse complement strand
GTAACATCTTAAGGAAGTAACATCTTAAGGAAGTAACATCTTAAGGAAGTAACATCTTAAGGAAGTAACATCTTAAGGAAGTAACATCTATAAAAAAGTGTTCTTTAAAATGGTGTGTTGTCAGATGGAAATATTCCGCCTTGACACAGCTTAACGGGAGCATGAAATTACAGAGTACCATGATACGTTTCCGAGGACAGGATACCTTTGAAGAACTTTAATCTATATGGCTCGTCTCCCGTCCTGTTGACCGATCTTTACGAGCTGACCATGGCGTATGGATACTGGAAAACGGGAGTGGAGACAAAAGAGGCCGTTTTCAGCCTTTTTTTCCGTGAACTGCCGTTCGGCGGCGGATACTGCATCGCCTGCGGACTGGAATTGCTCTGTTCGGTTTTCGAGTCATTCCGTTTCGGGGATGATGACTGTGCATATCTGAGAACCCTCCGCGGCAGCGACGGCTTACGGATGTTCGATGACCGGTTTATCGAATATCTTTCCGCCCTGCGGCTGACCTGCGATGTCGATGCCATACCGGAGGGAACGGTTGTTTTTCCCCATGAGCCGCTCGTACGGGTCAGCGGTCCGCTCCTGCAGTGCCAGATTGTCGAGTCGATCGTCCTGAATATCGTCAATTTCCAGACTCTCATCGCCACAAAAGCCGCCCGTATATGCCAGGCGGCGCAGGGAGAGTCGGTCCTCGAGTTCGGTCTCCGACGCGCCCAGGGTTTCGATGGCGCCCTTGCCGCGAGCAGAGCCTCGTACATCGGCGGGTGCGCCGGCACCTCGAACGTCCTTGCGGGAAAGTTGTTCGGGATACCGGTAAAGGGAACTCATGCGCACAGCTGGGTCATGTCGTTCGATGACGAGCTCGAATCGTTTCATGCCTATGCGAGGGCAATGCCCAATAACTGCATTTTTCTCGTCGACACGTATGATACACTCGATGGCGTCCGTAATGCGGTCGAGGCCGGAAAGTGGCTTCGCTCTCATGGGCATTCCATGGCGGGTATCCGTCTCGATTCCGGAGACTTTGTCTCACTGAGCAGGGAGGCGCGGAAAATTCTCGACAGCGCCGGTTTTACCGATGCGGTGATCGTCGGCAGCAACGAGCTCGACGAATACAGGATATCGGAACTGAAGAAACAGGGCGCCCGGATTGCCGTGTGGGGTGTCGGCACACGGCTTGTCACCTCTCATGATTACCCGGCGCTCGGTGGAGTGTACAAGCTGACTGCCGTCCGCCGCCCTGGTGAGCCGTGGCGGTATACTGTCAAGCTTTCGGAAGAGGCCGCCAAAACGACTATTCCCGGTATTGTGCAGGTAAGACGGTATCGTTCGGGAGATTGTTTCGCGTGCGATGTCATGTATGATATCGGGCTCGGTATCGATGACCGTGCAGCGGTCATGCATAGAATTGATGATGGTTCGGCATGTAATATCCCGGAGTACGGCGGAAGCGAGGACCTCCTCGTTCCCGTGCTCAGGAACGGCGAACTCGTTTATACAATCCCGTCGATCGGGGATATTCGGGCACGCGCCGGCAGCCAGCTGTCATGGCTTCCCGATGGAATCAGGCGCCTGAGCGATCCCGATGAGTACCCGGTCGGCCTCGAACCGGAACTTGCGCGTCTGAAAGAAAAACTCGTTCACAAAGCCCGATAGCATCCCGTTTATCTGCGTTGTTTATTGTTACGGCGATTGAACTGTGAAATCGAACGGTGTCATGTCGAACTTGTTTCGGCATCTATTCCAGCTGTAAGTATCTATATTTATTCGCCGGAGCAATAACCACGCTTATTGTATCGTCACAGTCGGACCCGGCTATGCTTCGTTGACCATGGTGATTCCCTTGAACCGGCAGAACCGCGCGAGGTCTTTCGTAAGGTCGCCGTAACAGGTTACCCTGTGGAGTCCGCTCGACCAGTTCTCCCACAATTTTTCAGCGTCGCCGTCAAGCCTGACCGTAATCTTGGTGCGGCAGCCTCTGTCCGTTTCGGGTGTGTCGATTATTTCGCCGGTAAAGTACTGGAGCTTGTCAGCGCCGACAAGTATTGCCTGGGTCACCCTCTGTCCGACTCTCATCCGGGCCTGAATGACAGCGCCCTCCTCTCTTTCCATGATGCTCCGTATCTTGTAAGACAAAGCCTCTCCATTGGGTCCGTCCATCTTTGTCGAGCCAAGGCAGTGAGCGAGAATGATGCTGTTCCGTGACACATCCATGGTCGGGTCGCTCACAAATCCCGGCCTTCCGACCAACCCCTGTAAAATCAGGAATGTCATGGTCGATCTGAGATCGGATTCGCAGATGCCGCCCAGTCCCATGTTGTTGAGCCGGAAAAAGCCGATACAGGGAAAAGCGGGAAGGTTATGATACATGCTCCCGTAACAGTCGACAGTCATTACTGTGGCGTCGTTTTCTTTTAAAAGCTTCTGAAATGCGAGCGCCAGTTTGCAGGATTTGAAGATTTCTTCTCTCGATGGCTCGATAACTTTTTCGGCGCCGCTGATCAGGGCCTCCGTTTCTGTTTCCACATCGCTGTCGGGAATACCCGTATAGGTTTCGAGCACCTGCGTGCGGCCTATCGTCTGTATGTCGGTCCCGAACGTTTTTTTGATGCTGTTCAGATAGTCTGCGGACGGCTCTGTGGCGGTTACATTGAGTATCCGGGCATTCTTCAGATGGTGGATAGCCCTGAACGGCCGTACCGCGACAGCCAGATCCTTATAGTCGCCCGTCAGGAGGCAATCCATCAACACTCCCTGCTCCTGGTTCCGCAGGGCGCCGAACTGGGTCCACTCATGACCCGAATAGGGGACGGCGAATACGATTGTCGGTTTCCCCGCTTTCAGAATTTCCTGGAGTATGGGCATAATACCGAGCTGAAGGTGGATGACGAGAATTCCATCGGCATCGCTCAGTTTTTTGCTCATTGCGGCGATCTGGTCGGGAGATGTGATAAGACGGCTTTCGATAAAATCGATGTCTGCCAGCTCATCGTGCAATTGGGCGAATTCCGTTTCATAGGCGATCATCTCTTTCTGGAGGTCCAGTTTCGGTTTCGGCCATAATCCAGAGGGATTCGCGCAATAGAGTTTGCAGACGCGGACGGATGATTTCCCGGAGATCGAGTGTACGTATTCCGGATTCTTTTGATCTGTCGTATCCGCGAAAACGGACGGGCTCCTGAGACTCAGAGCGGTTCCCACGGAGGCGGTTTTCAGAAATACTCTTCGGCTGAAGCTGTTTTTCATCGCATCCTCCTTGTGGCGTAAAAATTATAATTACTGATCAGAACTGACGGTTAAACTACTGAGTACCTTTTATTTGCAGTAGAATATGATAGTTGCCACTCTTAAC
>JAJFUH010000207.1 GCA_021372535.1 bacterium | reverse complement strand
ACATGTGATTCGCCAGACCCTTCTTCGACAGCACATTCGTTATCCCGCTCGTCAGCGTCGTCTTCCCGTGATCCACATGCCCGATCGTTCCTACGTTCACATGCGGCTTCGTCCTCTTAAATACCTCTTTCGCCATGTGGCAATCCTCCTTTACCTATCACAATATCTTATGATACTATTAATGTGCAAACTGATACGTCGAGCCTAATTTTACCATAAGTTCCCTGGCGATATGCTCGGGCACCGGGGAATATGAATCGAATTCCATGGTATAAATAGCACGGCCCTGGCTGTTGGATCGAAGCCGGGTAGTATACCCGAACATTTCCGCAAGCGGAACATGCCCTCTGATAACCTGTGCGTCTGTGCGGTTTTCGATTTTATCTATCCTGCCGCGACGCATGTTGAAATCACCCATGATATCACCGGAATACTGCTGCGGCGTTACAACCTCCACAAGCATTATCGGTTCGAGCAGGATCGGTCCGGATTTTTTGACGCCATCTTTTACCGCCATCGATGTCGCTATGCGGAACGCCATATCGGACGAGTCAACCTCATGATACGAGCCGTCAATGAGCTCGATATGAATATCAACGAGAGGAAAGCCCGCGATAACTCCCGCATTCATGGCATCTTCCGCGCCTTTTCTGCAGGAGCTGATATATTCCCTCGGAATAGCACCGCCGATAATCTTGTCCTCAAACACAAAACCCGTACCTTTTTCCGCAGGCTTGATCGTGATCACAACATGACCGTACTGACCGCGTCCGCCGGACTGCCTGATAAACTTGCCTTCCACTTCCGCCTCACCGGTAATCGTCTCGCGATAAACCACCTGCGGCATGCCGACATTGGCATCGACTTTGAATTCACGGCGAAGCCGGTCTATAAGAATCTCCAGATGAAGCTCGCCCATACCAGAAATAACGGTCTGCCCGGTTTCCTTGTCCACTCTGACCTGGAATGTCGGGTCTTCCTCGGCCAGCTTGGCAAGAGAAAGATCGAGCTGCTCCTGGTCACCCTTCGTCTTCGGCTCAATGGCTATATGGACGACAGGCTCAGGGAACAGCATGCGTTCGAGTATGATCGGATGCTTTATATCACAGATCGTATCACCGGTTTTTGTATCTTTCAGTCCGACAGCGGCAAGAATGTTACCGGTCGTGGCAAAATTCATTTCCTCACGTTTATTGGCATGCATCCGTAAAATCCGTGCAATACGCTCTTTTTTACCGGTGGTGGTATTGAGAACAGCACTGCCCTTCTCCAACACACCGGAATAAACCCTGAAAAACACCAGTTTCCCTACATGGGGATCGGAAGCGATTTTAAATGCAAGGGCGCTGAACGGCTCATCATCCGATGGATTCCGCATGAGTTCCTTGTCTGTTTTCGGATCATGCCCCTTAACCGCCGACACATCGTTCGGAGAGGGGAGAAAATCCACGACAGCATCGAGGAGACGGCGGATACCCTTGTTCTTAAAGGCGCTGCCGAGAAGAACCGGCGTTATCTGATTGGCAATCGTTGCCTTACGGAGAGCGGCATGTATCTGCATTTCATCGATAGGTTTTTCATCGAGGAACAACTCCATGAGGTGATCGTCATAATCGGACACGGCCTCGAGCATCTTCTCACGGTATTCGTGCGTGATATCCTTGAGATCATCGGGAACGGGGATTTCGGTAAAGGTCAGCGTCGGCCCCTCGCCCTCGAACATGACTGCAATATTTTTGATAAGATCGATAAGACCCGTGAAAAGTTCGCCTGAACCAATGGGGAGTTGAATGGGGATAAATTTCGAGAGGAGACGGTCGTGCATCATGTTAAGAACACGGTAAAAATCGGCGCCGGTACGGTCCATCTTGTTGACGAATGCAAGCCTCGGTACTTTATAACCGTCCGCCTGGCGCCAGACTGTTTCACTCTGCGGCTCCACTCCGCCAACAGCGCAGAATAATCCAACCGCGCCATCGAGCACGCGGAGCGAACGCTGCACCTCAACGGTGAAATCCACATGCCCGGGCGTATCGATGATATTAATCATGGTTTCACGCCAGAAACAGGTGGTCGCAGCGGAAGTAATGGTGATCCCGCGCTCTTTCTCCTGCTCCATCCAGTCCATGGTCGCCGCGCCGTCGTGTACCTCTCCCATACGGTGAACTTTCCCGGTATAAAAGAGGATACGCTCGGTCGTCGTTGTTTTCCCGGCATCGATGTGCGCCATGATGCCTATATTTCTCATTTGTTCAAGAGGATATTTTCTTATCATATTTTCACTTTGTCAATTCTGGTTATAACAATACGAAAAATTACAAAAGAAAAATGACTCAGGGTATCTCATAGCCAACCTGAGCCATTTTCCCCTTCGCTTATAACCATATCAACGGTTACAGTTCGAAATCAATCTATATAAATGTACGTTTATTCCTCAACTATCGTATAACTTTATGCCATTACCAGCGGTAGTGCGCAAAAGCCCTGTTCGCATCGGCCATTTTATGGGTGTCATCACGTTTCTTGATAGAGGCACCCTGGTTTTTGGAAGCCTGGTCAAATTCCATCGCAAGCCGTTCCGCCATCGTTTTTTCTGTCCGGGCGTTGGCAAACGAGATAACCCAGCGCATCGACAGGGCAAGACGCCGATCCGACCTGATCTCTACAGGCACCTGATACGTCGCGCCGCCGACTCTCCGGCTTTTTACCTCGATAATCGGCTTGACATTCTCGATTGCTTTCTCAAAAACCTCAAGGCCGTTCTGATCCGTCCGCTCCTCGATAATATCCATGGCACGGTAAAAAATCGATTCCGCTACCGACTTCTTGCCGTTGCCCATGAGGTTGTTTATGAACTTGGCGACAAGAGCGCTTTTATATTTCGGATCCGGAACCAACTCCCTTTTCTGTACTCTTTTTCTACGCGGCATTGATTTTGAACCTTTCACATATTCATGCGGTGCACTGGCTCTGTTCCCCGCTTTTCAACAGGTAACAGATACTGCCATGACGAACATATATCAGGATTTGGGACGTTTCGTCCCGTATTTTGAGCGTGACTTATGTCTGCCGTCAACGCCGACCGTATCAAGCGTTCCGCGAACGATGTGATACCGGACAGCAGGCAGGTCCTTGACCCTGCCGCCGCGTACCAGAACCATCGAATGCTCCTGTAGATTGTGTCCCTCGCCCGGTATATACGCAGTTACCTCAACGCCGTTGGATAACCTGACGCGGGCAATTTTACGGAGCGCAGAATTGGGCTTTTTCGGCGTGGCAGTGTACACGCGGGTACAGACACCACGTTTCTGGGGACAACCTCTGAGCGCAGGCGCGGAGCTTCTCGTCTTTACTTCCTTCCGGCCTTTGCGTATCAACTGGTTAATAGTCGGCAATTTCTCCTCCTCAAGTTTCTCATACCGAGACTTATAATATATGAATTTCAAAAATAAATGTCAATTAATATTTTTAAATTTCAGTTCCTGCTATCGCTTCTTTTTTCTTCGCCCCGGGCTATCAGTCTGTCAACCTGATTCTCCCGGCAGAACATCCGTCCACGGAACAACCACTCCCTGTTCCGCAAATCCCGTCGAAGGTGATTCATAAAAACCGGAAAGTCACAGACCGGGGATGGTAAAAAACCATCCCCGGCACCTTTATCATTACCGGCCCGAAACATTCATACCGAATCTGTCAATCGTCTTCCGTCGATACGATATCGTCCTCGGTTACTGCCTCGGAAATATCCTCGGCCGGCTGTTCGGTCTGGACAAACCGGTCGAATTCATCCTCGGGCGCCACCATGCGGATGTTACGGTACCGCCGGATACCGGTGCCCGCGGGAATAAGATGCCCTATGATGACATTCTCCTTGAGCCCCTTCAATTCGTCGATCTTCCCCTGAATCGCCGCTTCGGTCAGCACCCGTGTCGTTTCCTGGAACGATGCGGCAGAGAAGAACGATTCGGTGAACAGGGATGCCTTGGTTATGCCAAGAAGGAGCGGTTCGAATGTTGCCGGTTCTCCGCCCTCATCGATAACTTTTTTGTTGACGATGGCGAAAGTGAACTTGTCGACCTGGGCTCCCTGCAGGAAAGGTGTATCGCCGGGATCAACGATCTGCACTTTCTGCAGCATCTGCCGAACGATAATTTCGATATGTTTATCGTTGATCTTCACACCCTGGAGACGATATACCTCCTGAATTTCATTGAGGAGATATTCCTGGACACGGTGAATACCGTTGATTCTCAGGATGTCGTGGGGATTCACCGAACCTTCGGTCAACCGCTCGCCCGCGACTACACGGTCGCCATCGAACACGAGAAGGTGCTTGCCGTAAGGGATGAGATATTCGGTAATAAAATCGTTTTCGCCCTTGACGAGAACCTTGCGCGAACCTCTGATCAGACCGCCTATTTCCACGATACCGTCGATCTCCGAAATAATCGCGGGATCTTTTGGCTTTCTGGCCTCAAAAAGCTCCGCAACACGGGGCAGACCGCTTGTGATGTCACGGGTCTTGAACCGTTCGGTCTGGATCATCGCCAGTGTCTCGCCAGCCCTGATTTTTTCACCATCTTCGATCATGATTCGCGAGCCGACGGACAGGTAGTAAGTACGGAGTCTGGTGTCGTCCTTGCCGATAATATCGATATGAGGAGTCAGCGTCCTGTTGCGCTGGTCGATAACAAAGCGCTGTTGATGCCCCGTTTCGGAATCGACCTCATAACGGAATGTCGAACCTTCGATAATATTTTCGAAACGGGTTGTTCCGGCCACATCGGTCACAATGAGCGTATGGTTCGGTTCCCACACATATATCGTGGCACCGTTTTCGATTATATCGCCATCCTTGACCAGAAGCCGTGAACCGTATGGCACCTGGTAGGTGCTGATAATTCGTCCCGTGCTGTCATCGATATTGATTTCACCGTTACGGCTCGTCACTACCCTGGTGTTATCATCGTAGTCAACGGCAGTGAGGTTTTGCGTAAATAGAACCTTTCCGCCTTTCTTGACCGTGATTTCCGACTGTTCGGTGAGACGGGTACCCGCGCCGCCGATATGGAACGTCCGGAGTGTGAGCTGTGTACCGGGCTCGCCGATCGACTGGGCGGCAACGACACCGACAGCCTCTCCGATATATACGAGCGTTCCTTTGGCAAGATTGAGCCCGTAACACAGGGCGCATATGCCGCGGCTCGATTCGCATGTAAGCACCGACCTGATAAGGATCGTATCGAGCGTCGATTCATTGATGAGATGCACCATTTCCTCGTTGATAAGCTCCCCGGCAGGGCAGATGACCGACCCCGTTTCGGGATCTATGATATCCTCGATAGGAATACGTCCGAAAACACGGTCGCCGAGGTGCTCGACGATCTGTTCGCCTTCCTTCAAAGCGGTCATTTCAATTCCGTTCAACGTTCCGCAGTCATGCTCGATAACGATGCAGTCCTGCGCCACATCAACGAGTCTTCGGGTGAGGTAGCCTGCTTCCGCGGTCTTGAGCGCCGTATCTGCAAGACCTTTCCGTGAACCGTGCGTCGAAATAAAGTACTCGAGCACGCTGAGACCCTCGCGGAAATTCGCGGTAATCGGTGTCTCGATAAAGTCCCCGTATCCTCCGGTGATCTTCTTCTGGGGTTTCTGCATCAGGCCGCGCATACCGGCGAGCTGCTTGATCTGATCCTGCGAACCACGGGCGCCGGAATCGGCCATCACATAGAGCGGATTGAAACCGTCCTCCGCTATACGAAGGGCATCGAAAACTGTCTGCGCCACACGGGCAGTGGTATGGCTCCATTCGTCGATTGTCTGGTTGGCGCGTTCGCCGTCGCTGATGACACCGGAATTATACTTTTCGCGGATTTCATCAACGCGGGAATTCGCCTCATCGACGAGCCTGTGCTTTTCATCGGGTATAATCACGTCCTCCATACCGATGGAAATGCCAGAGTAGGTGGCATATCTGAAACCGAGCGCTTTCAGTTTATCGAGGAACTCAACTGTAATCCGCCGGCCGTTCTTCCTGAATGAATCTCCCACAATCGATTTCATGACCTTTGCATCGATGGTTTTATTGACGAACGGCAATCCCTGGGGCAGATTATCATTGAAAATGATCCTGCCGACAGTTGTTTCGAAAATACTTCCTTCTATACGAACACTTACCTTCGAATTGAGCTTTATCTGGCCGTTCTCGTAGGCGAGCTTAGCTTCTTCCCTGTTGGAGAACAGCCGTCCTTCGCCGCGGGTGTCGCTCGACACTTTGGTGAGATAATAGCAGCCGAGAGCTATACACTGGGGTTTGTCAACCACAATCGGCTTTCCGGATGCCGGCGACAGGATATTATGGCTCGCGAGCATCAGAACACCCGCTTCGATCTGAGCCTCGAACGAGAGGGGCAGATGAACCGCTATCTGGTCACCGTCGAAATCGGCGTTGAAGGCCGCGCATACAAGCGGGTGAAGCTGGAGCGCTTTACCCTCGATGAGCACCGGCAGAAACGCCTGAATACCCAGACGGTGAAGAGTTGGGGCGCGATTGAGAAGAACGAAATGATCCTTCGTAAGCTCCTCGAGAATATCCCATACTTCGGGTGACTGGCGCTCGACCATTTTTTTCGCATGCTTTATTGTGGTCTTGTCATCGCGCTGATTGAGTTTCCTGATGATAAAGGGTTTGAAAAGCTCGAGGGCCATGGATTTCGGCAGGCCGCACTGGTGAATCTTGAGTTCCGGGCCGACAACGATTACCGATCGTCCCGAATAATCGACGCGCTTGCCGAGAAGATTCTGGCGGAAACGACCCTGCTTGCCCTTGAGGAGGTCCGAAAGTGACTTGAGCGCACGGTTGCCGTCGCCGCGGACTGCGCGTGTCCGTCTGCCGTTATCGAAGAGAGCGTCCACAGCTTCCTGGAGCATGCGTTTCTCATTTCTGAGAATTACATCGGGCGCCTTGATCTCGATGAGCTTTTTAAGACGGTTGTTCCGGTTGATAACCCTCCGGTACAGGTCGTTAAGGTCCGAAGTGGCGAATCTGCCCCCCTCGAGGGGAACAAGCGGTCTGAGGTCAGGCGGGATGACAGGAATGACATCGAGGATCATCCACTGGGGCCTGTTATTCGACTGACGGAATGCCTCGACAACCTTGAGCCGTTTGAGGGCTTCCTGTTTGAGCTGCGCGGATGTTTCGATTTTGACCTGGGCGCGCAGGTTGGCCGAAAGTTCGCCGATTTCGAGCGCGGCGAGGAGTTTCTTGATAGCTCCCGCACCCATTTCGGCTGTGAATTCGAAGCCCTGATCCTCGAGTTCCAGGTACTCTTCCTCGGTGAGGATATCACAGATATTTTTACCGCTGTTGCCGGGATCGAGAATGACATATGCTTCGTAATAGACAACACGCTCGATATTACGGACACTGACATCGAGGAGGTAAGAAATACGCGAAGGAAGGCTTTTCAGGAACCAGATATGGACAACGGGAACAGCGAGTTCGATGTGGCCCATCCGCTCACGTCTGACTTTTGCCTGAGTAACTTCGACACCGCATCTGTCGCAGACCACACCGCGGTACCGTATGCGTTTGTATTTGCCGCACTGGCATTCCCAGTCTTTGACCGGGCCAAAAATGCGTTCGCAGAAAAGGCCGTCGCGCTCGGGCTTGAACGAGCGGTAATTTATGGTTTCGGGTTTGGTAACCTCGCCGAAGGACCATTCGCGAATACGTTCAGGGGAAGCGAGCTGGATACGGATCGCATCGAAGTCGGTATTTTTCCCCATGTTGGTAGTTTTCGGGCTGTTCACGAAGATCACTCCTTTTTGTGGGCAGCAAGCCTGAAATGTATGTATCGGCGGGGCCATGATCGTCACATGGCCCTCAACCGTTTTGTTCTTGCTGAAAACTGCTCTTAATCTATATGGAATTTCATTTTACTTATCATCTTCCGTTTCATGGTTCGACAGGTGTTTTCTTCCGTCAAGGTCTCATGAAACGTGTGGGTTCACATGACAACTTCGCCATCCTTGAGGAGCTGGACATCGAGTCCGAGGCTCTGAAGTTCTTTTACAAGGACGTTGAAGGATTCGGGCACGCCTGGTTCCGGGGGATTTTCGCCCTTGACGACGGCTTCATAGATGCGGGACCTTCCGACAACATCGTCCGATTTAACGGTTATCATCTCCTGAAGGATATGGGCTGCCCCGTATGCTTCGAGAGCCCAGACCTCCATTTCACCAAAACGCTGCCCGCCGAACTGAGCCTTGCCGCCGAGAGGCTGCTGGGTGACAAGGGAGTACGGCCCGATACTCCGGGCGTGGATTTTATCGGCAACGAGATGGAGAAGTTTGAGAATATAGATGACTCCGACTGTGACATCGTGGTCAAAAGCCTCGCCGGTGCGGCCGTCATAGACGGGGGTTTTCCCGGTAAGGGGAAGTCCCGCCTTTTTGAGTTCCTCTTTAATCTCATCCCATGTAGCGCCGTCAAAAACGGGCGACTGGAAATATTTACCCAGTTTGCTTCCAGCCCAGCCGAGATGAGTTTCGAGAATCTGCCCGAGATTCATACGCGAGGGGACACCGAGCGGATTGAGCACGATGTCGACCGGTGTGCCATCCTCGAGGTACGGCATATCCTCGTCGGGTACGATTTTGGCAACGACGCCTTTGTTTCCATGGCGGCCGGCCATCTTATCGCCCACCTGGACTTTGCGTTTACGGGCTATGCGTACCTTGACAAGCTGAGCGATTCCCGGAGAAAGCTCATCGCCGCGCTGGATTTTCTCGATTTCGCGGTCCATTTTCTCTTCGAGAATACGGAGTTCGTTGGCAGCGGCGCTCAGTGTTTTTTCAACCCGTTCGTTCACATCGTCGTCGGTTGACCATGCCCCTTCGGGAATGATTTTATCGAAATCCAGCACCGAGAGGGTTTTTTTGGTGAAGGTTTTCCCTCCTTCGAGGAAAATCTCGCCTGTGTCGGTATTGACAAAATTGGAACCCGACTTGCTCGAATAGAGAATCTTGGTCATCTCCTGGGTTCTCAACTCATGGATATGAGCGATTTTCGACTGGAAATCCTTTTTGATTCTCTCGATCATTTCCTTGTCACGGCGGCGTGTTTTTTCATCACGTTCTTTCCGCGAGAAAACACGGGTGTCGATAACAACACCCTCGATTCCGGGTGGAACCTTGAGAGAAGCATCACGGACATCGCCGGCTTTTTCACCGAAAATTGCCTTGAGAAGACGTTCTTCCGGCGAAAGCTCGGTCTCACCCTTGGGAGTGACCTTGCCGACAAGAATATCGCCGGCCTTGACCTCGGCGCCAACACGGATAACACCGTTTTCGTCGAGGTCCTTGACAGCGTCCTCGGACACATTCGGAAGCTCCTTAGTGAGCTCTTCGGTCCCGCGCTTGGTATCGCGAACCTGGAGTTCGAACTCCTCGATATGAATCGAGGTGAAAACATCCCGCTTGGCAAGCCCTTCACTGATGACAATCGCATCCTCGAAGTTGTACCCATACCAGGGGAGAAACGCCACAAGCACGTTCGCTCCAAGGGCCAGGTCTCCGTTGTCGGTCGCATGACCGTCGGCAAGGATAGTTCCCGGCTCCACGCGGTCACCCGGTCTCACAAGGGCTCGCTGATTGATGCAGGTGTCCTGGTTTGAACGCTTGAATTTGGTCAGATTAAATACTTTATCTATATCACGTGTGTCAAAGACTGTTTCGGGAGTCACCTCTTCTTCATCACGTTTAACAATGATACGGTCTCCGGAAACTGCGGTTACCATACCATAATCCTCACTGATGATCATGGCGCCCGAATCGACCGCCACCTTACGCTCCATACCGGTGCCGACAAGGGGCGCCTGCGGCCTCAGGAGAGGCACGGCCTGACGCTGCATGTTCGAACCCATGAGCGCCCTGTTTGCATCGTCGTGCTCGAGGAACGGAATAAGCGAGGCGGCGACACCGACAAGCTGCTTCGGAGACACATCGATAAAATCAACCTCTTCAGGTGTCACAAGAGGGTAATCATCACGTTTGCGCGCCTTAATGATATTCCTGACAAACGAGCCGTCCTTGTTGAGCGGCGCATTCGCCTGAGCGATGGTAAACTTGTCCTCGACATCGGCGCTCAGATATTCGATCAGATTCGCTACTTTACCATTTCTGACCTTGCGGTATGGCGTCTCGAGAAATCCGAATTCATTGACGCGGGCATGGGTTGCAAGGTACGATATCAGACCGATATTCGGGCCTTCAGGCGTCTCGATGGGACATACGCGTCCGTAATGGGTATGATGAACGTCGCGAACCTCGAAACCAGCCCGTTCGCGGGTCAGACCCCCGGGACCGAGCGCCGAAAGACGGCGTTTGTGGGTAAGCTCGGCAAGCGGATTGATCTGGTCCATGAACTGACTGAGCTGGCTCGACCCAAAGAATGAAGCGATCACTGTCGAGACTGTCCGTGCATTGACAAGGTCGTGCGGGGTCAGCTTCTTTTCATCGTTCTGGAGACTCATCCGCTCCTTGATGGTTCGGGCAAGACGGGACAATCCTACATTGAACTGGTTGCCGAGAAGCTCGCCGACCGAGCGCACACGCCTGTTTCCGAGATGATCGATATCATCGGTATAGTGACCCTCTTTTTCGATGCACAAACCGAGCATATATTTGATGATGGCAATGAAGTCATCACGGGTCAGAACCGTGGGCTCCTCTTTCATACCCCAGGTTCCGAGCCGGTGTGCCATGCGGTAACGGCCGACATCGCCGAGATTATAGCGTTTCGGGTTGAAAAACATGCGCTCTATAAGATTACGGGCGGTATCGATATTCGGGGGGTCCCCCGGCCGTAAGAGAGTGTAAATGCGATGAAGCGCTTCCTCTTCGTTCTTCGATGGGTCACGGCTGAGCGTGTTTTCCAGCACTGTCGCATCTTTAATACGGTCATATTCAAGCACATCGAGCTGCATGACTTTCATGTTTTTGAGCGTTTCGATATGACCGCTGGTAATGAGCTCTCCTTCATCGACAATAACCTCGCCGGTCCCGGTATCGATGATCTTTTCCATGCAGATCATGCTCTCTTCGACTTTGCCGATGGGAACCTTGATGGTATTGAAGAAGAG
This sequence comes from bacterium, assembly GCA_021372535.1. Lineage (NCBI taxonomy): Bacteria > bacterium. Next base: position 4,559 of record JAJFUH010000207.1, on the reverse strand, counting down.
GCGGTAGATACTCGCATCGGTCGAGTAACCGAATGCTCTCAGAAGCATGGTCGCGGGGAATTTACGCTTACGGTCGATATGGGCATACATCACATCGTTGATGTCCATCGAAAACTCGACCCAGCTCCCGCGGTAGGGAATGATCCGGGCGCTGAACAAGAGCTTGCCGTTCGGATGGGTTTCCTCGCCAAAGAATACACCGGGCGACCGGTGAAGCTGGCTGACGATAACCCGTTCAGCACCGTTTATAATAAACGTTCCCGATCTGGTCATGAGGGGCAGCTCGCCCAGAAAGACCTGCTGCGAGATGATATCCTTGACGACCTGTTCCCCGCCCTGCTTCTCGTTGGTTATAAGCCTGAGAGTCGCTTTGAGCGGAGCGGCAAAGGTCATGTCGCGCTCAACGCACTCTTCTATCGAATATTTCGGTACACCAATCGAGTAATCAACATACTCGAGTATCATCGTATTGTGGACATCGCTGATTGGGAATATTGATTTGAAAACTCCCTGAAGACCCTGATCGCGGCGTTTCGATGGTGCTATGTCGGGCTGCAGAAAGTTATTAAACGATGAAATCTGAAGATCGAGAAGGTACGGCATATCAACGACAGTTTGAATCTTCTCAAATGACAGCCTCTCGATTCTATTTTTGTCTTGCACGTTTATCACGCTCCCGCTCATGCAAAAGGTTAATACCGGTCAAGAAGGGCAATCCGGTAAAAAGCGGAAATCCGGGCATGGTTTTTATCGCTATAAACTCATTCCGGATTCCGTATTAAGAACAAACGTATTGAAATGTAAGCTCTGTAAAATCAATTATTTGACTTCCACAGTAGCGCCCTGCTCCTCGAGTTTGGTCTTCGCTGTCTCCGCAGCGGCTTTATCCACGCCTTCGAGTACTTTGCCCGGTGTGGCTTCAACAAGGTCCTTGGCTTCCTTGAGGCCGAGACCGGTCAGCTCGCGGACAACCTTGATAACCTGGATTTTCTTCTCGCCTATTACCGTGAGCATGACATCGAACTCTGTCTTCTCTTCAGCGGCAGGAGCTGCTTCGGCGCCTGCACCGGCTGCGGGAGCGCCAGCCATCATAACAGGAGCAGCAGCTTCGACGCCGAATTTATCTTCGATAGCCTTGACGAGTTCTGAAAGCTCGATAACGGTCAATTCGCCGATCTGATCGACGAGTTTTTTGATTTTGTCTTCTGCCATAATAATCCTCCGCTTATTGTACGTTCATCGCAACGGCACAGCCGCCGCGAAATATGAATTTAATTGTGATTATTCTCGTATATGCTGTTATTAAACCTCGTTCGCCCTTTTCTCACGGAGGGCGTCAACAGTACGAACGAATTTTACAGGTATTCCGTTTAAAACCATCGCAAGCTTGACAATAGGAGCATTCAGCACCGAAGCGACTTTTGCATACAGTTCATGCTTCGAGGGCAGGTTCGACAGGATTACGATTTCGTTATCCTTTACAACAGTACCATCGACAAGACCCGCCTTTATCGTGCCCTTATCATGTTTCTTCAAAAAGTCAAGGAGGACTTTCGCAGGTACTACCGAATCTTCCTTTGACCACACTACGCCGGTCGGCCCGACCAGATAACTGTCGAGACCTGCAACGCCCACACTCTTCAGGGCTCGTTTGGCAAGCGTATTTTTAACCACTTTCATGGATACGTTTGCATCGCGGAGCCGGCTCCTGAGCTCCGTGATCTCGGCAACGTTCAATCCCTTGAAATCCATCAGGTAAACGCCGGGTTTATCGAATATGCCGATAAACTCCTCGACAACCTGCTGTTTTTCCTCTTTTTTCATGCACTTCCTCCCTGATACTGCATAATCGCAAATCCGCAGGAGAATCAGGACCTACGAGCGAAAAAAATATTCTTACCTTATCAACTGCCCAGCGACTGCAAAAGAGCAGTCTTATCTATTCTGATTCCCGGGCTCATCGTTGAAGAAATTGTAACGCTCTTGACATACGTGCCTTTTGCCGATGCGGGTTTTACCCTCACTATCGCATCCATCAAGGCAACAATGTTATCCTTGAGCCGGTTGTTTTCAAACGATTTTTTCCCGACAGGAACCTGCACATTGCCCGCCTTGTCAACCCTGAACTCGATCTTTCCGGCCTTGGCGTCATGGACTGCCTGGGCAACATCGCTTGTGACGGTTCCGGATTTGGGGCTTGGCATGATTCCTCTCGGTCCGAGCACCTTTCCGAGACGGCCGACTATTTTCATCATATCGGGCGTGGCAATGGCAACATCAAAATCAACCCAGCCCGCCTGAATCTTTTCGGCAAGGTCTTCCGCACCCACATAATCGGCTCCTGCATCTTTTGCCTCTTTTTCGCTCTCGCCTTTGGTAAAAACAAGCACACGTACTGTCCGGCCGGTTCCATGCGGCAGAACCACGGTGCTCCGTACCATCTGGTCCGCATGCCGCGGGTCAACTCCCAGCCGGATAGCACATTCAACTGTTTCATCGAATTTTGCAGACGGGAGTTTGTGCAGAAGCTCGATACCATCATCTAGGAGATAAAAGACAGCGCGGTCAACGAGCACCGCAGCTTCCTTGTACGTTTTCCCCCGTTTCATATAATACTCCCTTTACTGTTAAGCTCTCGCTCGGTATCCGACGGCGTTCAATCACGTTTACGCTGATTCCCCGGCCGGTAACCATCGATAGCAGATAAACTACTCAACAAGAATACCCATACTCCGAGCAGTGCCCTTGACCATTTCCATGGCGCTTTCCACACTGCTTGCATTCAAATCCTTCATCTTCAGCTCAGCGATCTCGCGTACCTGTTGCAGCGTGACCTTTCCGACCTTGTCACGGTTCGGCATACTCGATCCCTTCGGAACCTTCGCCGCTTTTACAAGCAGCGTCGAGGCAGGAGGCGTTTTAGTTACAAACGTAAACGAGCGGTCGCTGTAGACGGTGATTACCACCGGAATGATTGTCCCTGTCTGCTGCTGGGTTTTGGCGTTATATGCCTTGCAGAACTCCATGATATTGACACCATGGGCTCCAAGCGCCGGGCCGACAGGGGGAGACGGATTCGCCTGTCCGGCCGGTAGCTGAAGTTTTATCGTTGCTATCTCTTTTTTTGCCACGTACGCAACTCCTTTATTCGATCGACATATAAAATTTATATATAGTATCAGTCAGAAGCATCCCGTTACAGTTCGTACACCGGCTATTTCGCTGATTTCAACAGCTCTATCTGAAGCACATCGAGCTCAACAGGGGTTGGCCGTCCGAAAATCGAAACGGTAACCTTCACCTTGCTTTTCAATGGGTTTGTTTCTTCAATAGTTCCCGCAAAATCACTGAAAGGACCATCTATCACCTTTACCTTATCACCCGTATTGAACTTCATGGCAGGCACCTCGCGTGACTTTCCGGAGTCGATCTGGCCGAGAATCCGGTCTACTTCGGATTTTTTCAGCCGCTCCGGCCTGCGGCCCGGTCCCACAAAACTCGTCACACCCGGAACATTATTGACGAAATACTGTGTATCGCTGTTCATTTCCATTTCGATAAGGACATATGAAGGCAGGAACTTACGTTTTGAAGTCCGTTTTTTTCCATCTTTCATTTCGACGGTATCTTCGGTGGGAACAACAACCCTCCCGATATGATCATGCAACTCGGAAAGCGGAACCTGCGATTCAATGTAAGTCTTGACTTTATTTTCGTGGCCTGACAACGTATGTACCACATACCAATCCATGGTTATTACCCCATATATCCTTCGTTGTATATCGTCTCTACATCCATACCTTACGAATCAGCGAAAGCACAAGATCGAGAGCACCAATGTAGATAGCGAAAAAAATCGATACTATGATGACAAGAATAGTCGATCCCTTGAGCTCGGCCCAGCTTGGCCAGGTGACCTTGGACATTTCGCTCCGTACTTCTTTCAAAAATCTTTTCGTATCCTCAACGTATTGCGCCATAACAACCGTCCGTTTTCTTGATACAGTTCAATCCCGGAACAACAGTAGTTTATGATTACATATTTGCCAGGGAAAACAGGTCTTTCGACAGAACATCCATGGCAGGCCAGGAGGGACTCGAACCCCCAACGCCCGGTTTTGGAGACCGGTGCTCTACCATTGAACTACTGGCCTGCACATTCCCGTCTGATATGGAATCTTTCTTACCGGTCAGTCCATATACAGTGATTAACGGCTTTCCTTGTGCAGGGTATGTTTACGGTCGAATTTGCAATATTTCTTGTACTCAACCCTGTTAGGGTGTTTGCGTTTATTCTTGTCGGCCGTATAGTTACGTCGTTTACACTCCTGACAGACCAGATATATCAATTCTCTCGGCATTTAATCACCTATTCAATAATTTGTGTGACCACACCGGCGCCGATCGTCCGTCCGCCCTCGCGGATAGCGAATCGAAGCCCTTCGTTCATAGCAATCGGGGTAATCAGCTCACCATAGATTTCGATACTGTCTCCCGGAATCACCATCTCGACTCCCTCGGGCAGATTCAGTATCCCCGTCACATCTGTCGTGCGGAAA
>JAJFUH010000206.1 GCA_021372535.1 bacterium | reverse complement strand
CAAACTGTATTCTATAATATACGTTCGTAATTACGAAAAGGAAGAAATTGTTTTCCGACAGGGCGATCCCGGGGTCGGTCTCTATATTGTCAAGGAGGGTACCGCAGACGTTTTCTCCGAATATGCCAACCTGACCTGCCGTAAAATCGCATCTTTATTTAAAGGTGACTTTTTTGGCGAGACCTCTCTTCTCAACGAATCTCCCCGCAGCGCAACAGTTGTCTCTTCCGATAAGACAGTTCTCTGGGGTCTTTTTAAACCCGATCTCATGAATCTGATCGATTCCGAACCGAAACTCGGTGTCCGCCTTATTTTACGTCTTTCTCAGGTTGTATCCGAACGTCTCCGTCTTGCCAACAACGCGCTGAGCAGGTTCGATCATGTTGACTAGGGTATATGTTCGTCTTGCACTTTCCGTCGTCGGTGTTTGCGTATTAATTTTTATCGCCGCGAAACTTTCGCTTCTTCTTGCTCCCTTTGCCGTTTCGTATATACTCTATTTTGTTCTCAAGCCTTTTGTCAATATGCTTGAAGAACGCAATCTCAAGCATATTTATTCCGTTATTATCGTTTTTACGGTTGCTTTTGGCTTGATCACCCTGGTTTTCATTCTATTGGTCCCCGCAATCGCTTCGGAAATTTCAAGCATTCAGGATAAGCTCGATGATTATATCGGTGTTTTTACCGAAATTTTATCAAAGTCAAAATCTTCTCTTTCGAGTTTTTCCAATGGTCTTTCGTTTCTTTTCAGTGAAAGCGACAGCATATCGAATGAAATAGAAACGAATGTCAAAAGCACCATTCTTTCTTTTGTCCGTAAAATCCCGAGCATGTTATTCACTTTTCTTCCGCTCGTTCTCTACACCACTGTCATTCCTTTTGCCACTTTCTTTTTTCTCCTCGATGATACCAAAATCAAGAAAAGAGTCATCAGCCTTATCCCGAACCGTTATTTTGAAACATCTCTTCTTCTTTTTCACAGTCTCAATCAGCAATTCGGATGGCTGTTGATGGGCATGTTTATCAGCGTGATAATAATATCGATTTTATCTTCGTTCGGGCTTTGGATTATAGGCCTTGAATATCCCATTATTGTCGGCATTTTTGCCGGTGTTTCGAATCTTATTCCGTATGTCGGGCCGGTTGTCGGAACGCTTGTCGCCTGTTTTGTCGCGGTTATGACATCGATGCCTCTCTATTATTTCGTAAAAATCATTCTTGTTTTTCTTGCTGTTAACCTTATCGATAACGTTTTTGTACAGCCGCTCGTCATGTCACGAGCTGCAAACCTTCATCCTCTCTTTGTCATTATTCTTGTTCTTTTTGGTTCAAAGTTCGGCGGTGTTCTCGGTATGCTTGTCGCCGTTCCCCTCGCAAGTCTCCTCCAGGTAATTTTCAAAATCCTTCTGGATGAATTCAAAAGACCGATAAAACCTGACTTTTTAAAGTACAAAGTTATCACGGTTGACTGTAAAGAAAAGCCCTGAATCATACCTGTATGGCACAAAAAAAGCCCCGTTCATAAACCGGGGCTTTTTTTATATATAAAGTATTTTAAATTCTTATTATGCCATGAACTCGTTTGCCACATCCACAGCTGTTGCTGCGTCCTGGGCATATCCATCTGCGCCGATCTGGTCCGCATACTGCTGGGTAAGAGGGGCACCGCCGACTATCACCTTTATCGTATCCCGTACTCCGGCTGCTTTCAGAGCGTCTATCGTATTTTTCATGGATGGCATTGTCGTTGTGAGAAGGGCGCTCATCCCGATTATCTGTGCTCCGTCTTTTGCGGCCTGAACGAATTTCTCCGGTGTGACATCTACTCCGAGATCCATGATTCTGTATCCGGCGCCTTCCATCATCATCATAACGAGATTTTTCCCGATATCATGGAGATCACCCTTGACTGTGCCTATCGCAAAAACACCTTTTGGCTGTACACCCGAATCAGCAAGAAGAGGCTTCAGTACATCCATTCCCGCGTGCATGGCACGGGCTGCTATAAGGACTTCCGGAACGTATATTTCATTCTTTTTGAAACGTTCACCAACCACGCTCATTCCGGCTATCAATCCCTTTTCAAGAATCACGGCCGCTTCAATACCCTCATTGACCGCCGCCTGTACTTTTTCTTTTACCGCCGGAGCCTGACCCTTGATAAGTGCATCGGCTATTCCCTGAAAATCAGCCATTGCCTCCTCCTGTTTTAATAATGGTACGCCCACAAGGAATCGAACCTTGAACCAACAGATTAAGAGTCTGCTGCTCTACCAATTGAGCTATGGGCGCACAAAAAAAGCTTATCTTTCGTTCAATCTTTTTCTTGTCCGTCGGTAAAAAATATCCCTTTACTGTTGGCCTGTCAATATATTTTTAACCATAAAATGGTGGCACCCCCCAGAATTGAACTGGGGACACATGGATTTTCAGTCCACTGCTCTACCTACTGAGCTAGGGTGCCACAATCAGTATTCAATACTGTTATTTTAAGTGTGTCAAGATAATGTTTTATTCGCGCTATCGCAAGAAATTTTTTCTTTTTTCATCTTTTAATGTTTGCCTTTTTATCTTGACATGGTGTGTTTTTATTTTTTAATTGATGGTGTAATATTCAATATTTTTTTACCTCTTGGGTGCTCCTTGCTCAGCTGGTTTCTCTTTTATCAAATATTTCATGTGATAACAACTCTGCTACCGACCGTATGAATAGTATTTATATCGATAAATATATGTTCTGGAATGCTTTTTTAAAAGCATTGGAAGAACGTGTCAGTGTCCACAGCTTCAATACATGGTTTAAACCACTTGTGCTTCATGACCTCAGCAACGATGTTCTTACTGTTTCCGTTCCTCAGCAGTATTATTCGAGCTGGCTTGAAGAACACTATCTTTCCCTCCTTAACTCCACAGCAACCAATTTACTTGGCAGGAATATTCTTATACGTTTTGTTGTCAGCGCTCAGGAAAACACACCCGAAGAACAGCAACTGACGGATCATGTTACCACTCATGAATCCTCATCTTCTCCGCATCACGACAGTCTTCTTGAAGAACTCAACATCAATCCGCGTTTTACATTCAATACTTTTGTTGTCGGCCATTCCAATCAGTTCGCTTATGCCGCCTCGAAAGCTGTTGCCGATGCACCCGGTCTTACCGCTTTTAATCCCCTTGTCATATACGGCGGTGTCGGTCTCGGAAAAACCCATATTCTTCAGGCAATCGCAAACAGTTACATTTCTTCTGGAAAAGCAAGCAACGACAGAGGAAAAATTATTTTTGTCTCAAGCGAAAAATTTACCATGGATTTCATTCTCTCAATTCAAAAAAATCAGACAGCACAATACTCACAGTACTACAGGGCAGCCAATATCCTTCTTGTCGACGATATACAGTTTTTCAATAATAAAGAACGAACCCAGGAGGAATTTTTTCATATCTTCAACGATCTGCACCAGAAGGGAAAGCAGATTGTCCTCACCATGGATTGTCCCCCATCACATCTCAAGGGTCTTGCGGATCGTCTTATCAATCGCTTTCAATGGGGTCTTGTAACCGATATTCAGCCCCCCGATTTTGAAACCCGAGTCGCCATTCTTAAAAAGAAAGCTGAAAACGACGGCGTCGAGCTCGATAATGCAATCGCCGATTTCATTGCAAGTAACATTACCGCAAATATCCGTGAGCTCGAGGGGTCTCTTATCCGTCTCCTTGCATATTCTTCCCTTCATGGTACTGATATTTCCCTTCAGATGGCTTCTGACATACTCGGTGATACCTTCAGAAAAACATCACGTACCATATCGATAGAATCTATCCAGAAACTGATTTCTCATCACTTTTCTTTATCACCTGATCTCATCATTGGAGAATCGAGAAGAAAAGAGGTTGCAAACGCCCGTCACATTGCAATGTATCTCTGCAAACAGCTTACATCCTCCTCGCTCAAGACCATCGGTCTCAATTTTGGCAATCGCGATCATTCAACAGTCATACATTCAATCCATCTCGTAGAAAAGAAAATGAACTCGGAACCCGCCTTCTTAAAACTCATTCAGGACCTCACCAACCAGACAAAAAATGCTTTCTGACCCTTTCTCTTCCTCTCCAGATATTATAAAGTATTCAACCTCTATACTTTTTCTTATGTATAAAATATATTATTTTATGTAGTAATACTAGAGGTGTTGATAGTGTTAACTACTTTTTATCTCACATATTTTACAATTATTTAACGTGTATTTATTTTCAACATTTTTTACCATGACTGTTCACTGTATCCATCGATTTTGCTGTTGTTTTACAGTACAAAAAATTGTTCTGTTGAAAACTGCGGTTTTATCAACATTTTCTTAAAAACTTCTCAGACATATTTAAATGGTAAAATGAATGAAAAAAATCATTAAAAAATGAGGCATAAGCACATATTTTGCTTGAATTACAATATAGTATACTATATATTGTATATAAACATCTTTTACAAGGAGATTACCAGTGAAGGTTATAATTGGTAGAAATGAGCTTTTTGAAGGTCTACAACATGTTTTTAATGTTGTTCCTCAAAAACCAACCTTGCCTGTTCTAACCAATTTTCTCATCAGGGTTTCTGATGGAAGTATGTCGATTTCCGGAACTGACATGGATATTGCCATAACGACGGTTATCGACTGTACCACAGAAGGAGAGGGAGCTGTCACAGTCAATGCAAAACGATTGATCAATATTATTCGCGAGCTCCCCGAAGAAGATATCACATTGACCATCGATGGAGAACGTATCGGAGTCAGCTTTTCCCGTGGCGAATCCGTAATCATGGGTATGTCCTCTTCCGATTATCCCGCTTTGAAGGAAACTGTCGAGGGTATAACCACGACTCTGTCAGGAGCTGATTTTGTTGAAATGGTTGACAAAACGGGATTTTCAGTCGCTGTCGACAGAACGAGGCTTTCACTCACCGGTGTTTTCTGGCAGATAGCTTCCGACAAGACAACGATGGTTTCAACGGATGGTCACCGTCTCTCCCTTTCAAGCAGAAAACTGCCGCTCGATGTTTCTCAGGAAGCGGAAGCCATAGTTCCGCCAAAAGCGCTTAATCAGGCGGCCAGGATGATAGCGGCGGGAATCGAGTTGCGGAAGGTTGTTTTCGGTGATGGCATCATTCTTTTTGATTTTCCAAAAACAATTATATTTTCAAAGCTTATAGAGGGACCATACCCTAATTTCATGCAGGTTATCCCGGCCAATAACTCGAAGCACGTTTTCGTTTCCACCGAATTGCTCTCTGCTGCGGTACGAAGGGTTTCCGTTCTTTCCAATACCATTACACACCAGATAAAGCTCTCCATAACACCCGGTTCCATGGAGCTTTCCACCACAAATGCCGATATCGGAGGAGAAGCCAGGGAAAATCTTCAGGTACGGTATGACGGTGAACCGATAACGGTCGGGTACAATGCTTCTTTTCTTCAGGAAATACTGAGGAAAATCGAAACCGAGGAATCTGTTCTCGATCTGGAGCTTCCCAATGCCGCGGGCATCATAAAACCTGTCGGTCTCGATGAATCACTGGAATATATATATCTCATCATGCCGTTGAGAATAAACGAGTGATCATGAAACAGTCTCCTGTCAGGTTCAGAAAGGCGAACCCTTTAAATATTTCGGATGTAATTGGATCGGTTGTGAAAGAGCTCCACTGTGAGGCCGATCTGCATTTTGAACAGGTAAAAAAACAGTGGGAGAACATAGTTGGCTCAGCAAATGCAAAAAATACACGGCCTGTGTCGCTTGTTAAGGGAGTTCTCACCATAGCTGTCTCTTCTCCCGTATGGCTGACACAGTCCCTTTTTTATAAGTCGTCGTTTATAAAGAAAGTCAATAATTACAATCCGGTCAGTGACTTTATCATTTTTGATATTAAATTCGTTCTCGATAAATCCCAATAGGAGTACAGTGTGAGCACCGAAAATATAGAAATCGATAATTATAATACCGATGATTATAATGCGGACAATATTCAGGTCCTCAAAGGACTCGAGGCAGTCCGTAAACGACCAGCCATGTATATCGGCTCGACTGGGATTTCCGGCCTCAATCATATGCTCTACGAGGTCATCGATAATTCGATAGACGAAGCGATGGCTGGGGTCTGCAAGACCATAAAGATCACCATACATTCGGATGGTATTGCCGAGGTGGAGGACGATGGCCGCGGTATTCCGACCGATATCCATGCAATCGAGAAAAGGCCGGCCCTCGAGGTTGTCATGACCACGCTTCATGCCGGCGGTAAGTTCGACGGGAAATCGTACAAGGTATCGGGCGGTCTCCATGGTGTGGGTGTCTCCGTCGTTAATGCCCTTTCGGAGTATTGCGAGGTTGAAACCTGGCACAGCGGAAAAGTGTATTATCAGGTATACGAGCGGGGTGTTCCGAAAGGTGACATGGAGTGCCGCGGAGACAAGAAGGGCCACGGAACCATCGTGCGGTTCAGGCCGGACGCCACAGTCTTTGAAACCACTGAATTCTCGCACGATATAATTGTCAACCGCCTTCGCGAGCTCGCTTTCCTCAACAAGGGTCTCAAGATCGACTTTTTTGATGAACGCAAGGGGAAAAATCATACGTTCAAGTTCGATGGCGGCATTATCGAATTTGTCAAGTACCTCAATACCAACAAGGCGGTCATCCATAACGATCCGATCTATTTTATCGCGAATGCCGGCGATGTTTCCATTGAAATCGCCATGCAGTACAACGAGTCGTATATTGAAACAATCTTCAGTTTCGCCAATAACATCAACACGACTGAAGGCGGGACGCATCTTATCGGTTTCAAGACCGGTCTCACACGCTCGGTCAATTCATACTCCCTCAAAAATGACCTTTTCAAGGGATTGAAGGGAGCCCTTCCAACCGGCGACGATATCCGTGAGGGTCTCACGGCTGTCATATCGGTCAAGCTTCCCAATCCCCAGTTCGAGGGCCAGACAAAGACCAAGCTCGGCAATTCCGAGATCAAGGGTATGGTCGAGTCCCTTGTCGGCGAGGGACTCGGCACCGCTTTTGAAGAGAATCCCCAGGTTATCAGGAGGATCGTCACAAAATGTCTCGAAGCCTTCCGTGCCCGTGAAGCCGCCCGTAAAGCCCGTGACCTCACCCGCCGGAAGAGCGCGCTCGACAACGCGAATCTGCCCGGCAAACTCGCCGACTGCTCGATAAAGGACCCTGAGTCCTGCGAGCTTTATATCGTCGAGGGAGACTCGGCAGGCGGTTCGGCAAAACAGGGCCGTGACAGGCGTTTCCAGGCAATTCTCCCGATCAAGGGAAAAATTCTGAATGTGGAAAAAACCCGTCTCGACCGGATTCTGAACTCCGATGAGATCAGGACGATCATCACTGCGATCGGAACCGGAATTGGCAAGGAAGATTTTGATATATCCAGCACCCGTTACCATAAGATTATCATCATGACGGATGCCGATGTGGATGGTTCCCATATCAGAACGCTCCTCATGACCTTTTTCTACCGGTATATGCCTTTACTGATCGAGCACGGGTATCTCTACATAGCCCAGCCGCCTCTGTACAGGCTCAAGAAAGGCAAGCAGGAATGGTATGTGACGGAACAGAAGGACTATGACCGGTTTATCCTTGAAAACGGCATCGGGCGGACAAAAGTGATACCGGACGGAAACGGTACGGTTTACTCGGGAGTACGGCTGCTCGAACTCATGGAAAAACTGTTCCGGTTTAAATACAACTACGATAAATGTATAAAGATCGGCTTCCCGAAGCCGCTTCTCGACAGTCTCCTCGAAATCAGGGAATTCTGCTCCTGTCATTTCGATGACTCGGCGACCGCGCTTCCTACGATTCAGAAGGCTGTTCTGTCCGCGGGATTCACCGTTGATTCCATTAACAAGGTTTATTCCGTTGAAACTACCTCGGAAGGCGTTGAAACCAGCGCTGAAGGTGTCGAAACCAAAGCTCCGGTTCTCGGCGAACCGTTCGAGAATGACGATACGGAGAGGGTAATCAGCGATTACTCGATCACTGTGGCCGGAACGGTCAACGGGCAGTATATCGAATACGAAATGTTCAAGAACACGCTCTCCTCCATAGATTTTCTCAATATGTCCGAACTCAAGAAATCCATCAGGGTTATCGAGCGTTTCCCGGTTGCTATCGAGGATGGCGATTCCGAAAGAGAGGAGGTCAGGAGCCTCGACGAGCTCGTTGACTCCGCCCACCGTCTCGGCCGCAAGGGACTCACTGTGCAGCGCTACAAGGGTCTTGGCGAAATGAATCCGGAGCAGCTCTGGTCCACGACCATGAATCCGGAGACACGCACCCTGTACCGTGTCGACCTTGAGGATGTTGTCGAAGCCGACCGTATTTTTACCGTTCTCATGGGCGGCGAAGTCGAGCCGAGGCGCAAATTCATCCAGGAAAACGCATTCAATGTCAGAAACCTGGATGTGTGATTTGGAATCCGATCAATATTCACGGAGTATAACTATATCTCATGTTTGAAAACACAACTATATCGGATAAATTCTCACCGTCCGAATATATCGTTGTTTTCCCCGGTGATTGCTTGGAATTGTTAAAAACGATTCCCGATGAGTCGCTGCATCTTGTTGTAACATCACCACCCTACAACATCGGGAAGGAATATGAAAAGCGGCTCAAACTGGAAACGTACTTAGAACAGCAGGAGAAGGTGATAAGGGAGTGCGTACGGTGTCTTTCTCCGCGGGGAAGTATATGCTGGCAGGTCGGAAACTTCGTTGAAAATGGTTCTATTATTCCTCTCGATACCGTGCTCTACCCGATCTTCTCAAGCCTTGGTCTGAGAATGAGGAACCGGATAATCTGGCACTTTGAACATGGGATGCATTGCAGTCTTCGATTTTCGGGGCGTTATGAGACAATCGTATGGTTCACGAAGACAGATGATTTTGTATTTAATCTCGATCCGGTAAGAGTACCGCAGAAATATCCCGGAAAGAAGTATTTCAGAGGTCCGAACGCGGGAAAATACTCGTGCAATCCTCTTGGGAAAAATCCCGGTGATGTGTGGATTATCCCGAATGTCAAGAGCAACCATGTAGAAAAAACAAATCATCCGTGTCAATTCCCGGTCGAGTTGATCGAACGCTTGGTGCTTTCGATGACCAATGAGAATGACTGGGTGTTTGATCCTTTTCTCGGCACCGGGACATCGATAATAGCGGCAATTCGCCATAATCGCCGCGGAGCAGGAGCAGAGACTGTCCGGAAATATTGTACATTAGCCCGGCAAAGAATTGATTTTGAGATTGCCGGCGTATTGAAAACACGGCCTATGAACAAACCGGTGTATGATCCCCATGAAGCGGGAAACAGGCTTACCGCTGCTCCCTGGACAAATCAGGGAAGTTCCGAACAAATTCTTCTTTTTCAGGGCCAGGCGGAAAAGGAAAAGGGAACCCTGCGATGAAGATCATCGAGACGTATTCCCATTTGAACGGTCTTGAATTCCTGCTTGTTCATAAACGCTCACTATGGAAAGAAATCCGGTCGGTAATCGCGGCGGTGGAAGCCGGGAAATGCAAAACGAAAGTATCGAAAGAAAAGACAATGAAGGGGAAACTGCTTTACAGCCCAATTGCCATGAATGCTGCCTTCAAAGTATTGCTCCACAAAAAAGTATGGGAAGAAAGCAGGGTTGGTTATTGGGTGACAAAAAGCGAAAAGCTTATCCGGAAAACATTGACAATGCCACCTGAAGAACAAAAAAAGGAAATCGTTGAATCCGGTGAGGAACCCATATACAGTTACAACCAGACTGATTTCATCAAAGACCGTGTGGCGGTCGAGGTGCAATTCGGGAAATACGCCTTTGTCGCCTACGATCTTTTTGTCAAACATCTTGCTTTCTACATCGGTGATAAAATCGACGTGGGCATAGAAATTCTCCCTATGAAATCGCTCCAGTCGCAGATGAGTTCGGGTGTCCCCTATTATGAGGGAGAATTATACAATGTTGTGAGACAGGGACGCGGTGTTCCTGCGGTGCCGCTTGTGATCGTAGGGATTGAACCATAACAAAACAGTAATTTCATCTCCGGATAATTCTTCGGGGATCGGGCGCATGACAACATCATCTTAATGATATTGAAACCTTGAATTATTCCATGAAAACGACCCATACCTGCATCATTGGCGATTCCCGGAGGATGATCGAACTGCCTGATTCATCCGTCCACCTTGTCGTAACCTCTCCGCCATACTGGCAGCTGAAAGACTACGGCGCCGAGAACCAGATCGGATTCCACCATTCGTACGAAGAGTATATCAACAATCTCAACCTCGTGTGGAACGAGTGCAGCCGTGTGTTGCATCCCGGATGCAGGATGGTGGTGAATATCGGCGATCAGTTTGCCAGAATGGTCAATTATGGCAGGTATAAGGTCATTCCGATACGGACTGAGATAATCAAGTTCTGCGAATCGGTCGGTTTCGATTACATGGGGGCGATAATCTGGCAGAAAAAGACCACCAAGAATACAACCGGCGGCGCCACGGTGATGGGATCGTATCCTTATCCGCGAAACGGAATCATCGAGATAGATTACGAGTTTATCCTGATTTTCAAAAAGCCGGGGAATCCTCCGAAGGTAAGCAGGGAAAGAAAAGAACAGTCGGTCATATCGAAAGAAAAATGGAAGGAATACTTTTCCGGACACTGGTATTTCAACGGAGTATGGCAGTATGGTCATATCGCAATGTTCCCGGTCGAGCTGCCGAAGCGGGCGATCGAGATGTTCACATTTGTCGGCGATATGGTGCTCGATCCTTTTTCAGGCAGTGGAACGACATCGGCGGCGGCGATTGCAGCCGGCAGAAATTCGGTCGGCTATGAAATACATGAGGATTTTCTTCCTGTCATACAGGAAAAGATACTGAGTCTGAAAAATGATGTCACCGATGATTTTGTGTTCGATGTAAAAAAACAGGATGTGAAAAATATCGATTGGCAAAGCGAAATTCGGAAACTGCCATACATTTTTACCGATCCGGTCAGATTCGATAAAAAAATAGATCCGAATACAATGAATTACGGCTCCAGAATCAGCGTAAACGATACGGTATCGGGAGTAGAGAGAGAAGATTACTATACAGTCAAAGAAATTCTGGATACGAACCTTATCAAAGTGAACAATGACCTCGTCATACGTCTCCTCGGTGTAAAACCCAGATCGGATGTATCGAAAACAGCGAAAGACTTTTTACGAAACAAGATTTTAAAACGCCGGATTTATCTGAAATACGATGAGCCGAAATACGATGTTAAACATAACCTTCTTGCGTATGTCTATATGAAAAACAAAACATTTATCAACGCCCATCTGTTAAAAAAAGGATTTGCCGAAGTGGATGGGGAATTCCCTTTCAGGTATCGTTCAAAATTTGACAGTATTGTAGAAATGTAAAAAAATGCGAGATAAAACACTTTACCGGGCATGTGAAAAAGATACTTTATCACCCTACCCAATAAGTTTATTCCCAAAGGAGCTTCGATGTTAGGAAAGCAGGAAAAGATAATCCCCATAGATATTCAGGACGAAATGCAGACCTCCTACATGGACTATTCCATGTCGGTGATCATATCACGGGCGCTGCCGGATGTCCGTGATGGTCTCAAGCCGTCCCAGCGCCGCATCCTGACAGCCATGAACGACCTCAACCTCACTCCGGGGCGTGCGCACAGGAAATGCGCGAAAATCGCCGGCGATACCTCGGGTAATTATCATCCGCACGGCGAGCAGGTCATCTATCCGACTCTTGTCCGAATGGCGCAGGATTTCAACATGCGCTATCCGCTCGTGGACGGCCAGGGAAACTTCGGGTCGATAGACGGCGACGGCGCGGCGGCGATGCGGTACACCGAGGCGCGCATGACCCATGCGACGATGGAAATGCTCATGGACCTCGACAAGGAGACCGTCAGCCATTCTCCGAACTATGACGAGACCCTCATGATGCCCGATGTGCTCCCGGGTAAATTTCCCAACCTGCTCTGCAACGGCTCCTCCGGTATAGCCGTGGGCATGGCGACCAACATTCCGCCCCATAACCTCGGCGAGGTCGTGGATGCCTGCAAGGCCTTCATCGATGATCCTTCCATTACGCCGCGCCAGATAATGGCGTATCTCAAGGGACCGGACTTTCCCACCGGCGGTATCATTTACGGCCGCAGGGGAATTGTCGAAGCGTACGAGACGGGACGAGGCAAGATAACCCTCCGCGCCCGTGCCAATATCGAATCCCTTCCCAATGACCGTGAGCGTATCGTCGTCACCGAGATTCCCTACATGGTCAACAAGTCGAACCTGCTCGAAAAGATCGCCGATCTCGTCCGTACAAAGACGATTGAGGGAATTTCCGATCTCAGGGACGAGTCCGACCGTGACGGCATGCGGATTGTGATCGAGCTGAAAAAGGATTCGTTTCCCGAAGTAGTGCTCAACATGCTCTACAAGCATACCCAGCTCTCCGGTTCTTTCGGCATAATCAACCTTGCCCTCGTGGAAAACCAGCCGAAAGTCATGTCGATCACCGAAATGATCCGTCACTACATCGTACACCGTCAGGAGGTTGTGATCCGCCGGACAAAGTTCGAGCTGAACAAGGCCGAGGAGCGCGCCCATATACTCGAAGGACTCAAAATAGCGCTCGACAACATCGAGGCGGTCATCAAGCTTATCAGGGAGTCGGAGAACACCGAGCTCGCCAAGGAAGGGCTCATGAGCGTGTTCGGTCTTTCGGCCAGGCAGGCGCAGGCTATTCTCGACATGAGAATGCGGACCCTTACCGGCCTCGAACGTCAGAAAATAGAGGATGAATACCTCCAGCTTATCGAGCTCATGGAGCGGCTCCGCAATATACTCAGCTCCCGTGCGCTCAGGATGGAAATCATCAAGGAGGAGCTCGAATCCCTCAAGCTGAAATACGGCGATGCACGGCGGTCGGATATCATCGACGAATCGGACGACATAGAGATCGAGGACCTCATCGCCGAAGAGGACATGGTGGTCACCATTTCACACCAGGGCTACATCAAGCGCATTCCCATCAGCACCTATCACCGTCAGCGCCGCGGCGGCAAGGGAATCACCGGTATGGGCACGAAAGAGGAAGATTTTGTCAAGAGCCTCTTTGTAGCCTCGACTCACTCCTATATTCTCTTCTTTACGAATTTCGGCAGGTGCTACTGGCTCAAGGTGTTCGAGCTGCCGCAGGGAGGACGCGCGGCTCGCGGCAGACCGATAGTCAACATGCTCGATCTTCAGAAAGATGAAAAGATCGCCGCATTTCTTTCCGTCCGTGAATTCAACGAGGAACAGTATGTGCTCATGGTGACGAGAAAGGGGCTTGTCAAGAAAACATCCCTGATCGAGTATTCACGGCCAAGACGGAACGGTATCAACGCCATAAACATACTCGATGAGGATGCGCTCATCGATGCCTCTCTCACAAACGGTAAACAGGAAATCGTCATCCAGACACGGGATGGCATGGCGATACGGTTCAAGGAAAGCGAAATCCGCCCTGTCGGACGCACATCTCAGGGTGTGATCGGCATCAGGCTCGAAAAGGATGACATTGTCGTCGGCATGGTTGCGGTCGCCCATCCCAATGCAACGCTCCTTGTTGTCTGCGAGAACGGGTACGGCAAGCGGACCGATCTCGATGCCTACCGTCTCACTCACCGCGGCGGGAAAGGGATCATTTCCATCAAGACAAGCACCCGTAATGGCGGCGCTGTCTGCATGATGGAGGTGGTCAATGACGACGAGCTCATCATTGTCACTTCGGGCGGGATACTCATCAGGCTCCCGATTGTGGACATTCGCACGATCGGCCGTGTGACCCAGGGTGTCCGTCTCATTAATCTCAATTCGGAAGATACTGTCGTCGATGTGGCGCGTGTCCCCGCCGGTGAAAACGAGGATATCGATGATCTCGGCGAAATGGACGAGGGAGAGGACGAAAACGGGTTCGGAACCGCCGACAAGGGTGATGAATCGACGGATGATGAAGTGTGATAGTCTCCCTTTCCATACATTTCATTTGATCTGATGACAGTGCAGGGGTAATACATGAATTACCCCTGCACTGTTTGTAGGGCATAAATATACAATATGCCGTGAAAATACGAACCGAGATTATGGTTCAATCTTATGTTGACAAATACCATAATTTTATATATTTTTTATATGACTATAAATTATGGAGGATATTTATGGCTCGAACAACCATAACATTGCCGACCGAGCTTCTCGACGATTTGAAGAACATGCTTGGGACCAGCAGCAAAACCGAAGCTGTCATTGTCGCTATAAAAGATGAAATCAGTGCGAAAAAAATCGAGAACATAAAGAAAATGGCGGGGAAGCTGGAGTTTATCAAAACAGCTGAGGAATTGCGGCATGGAGATCACCGGCTTGGATAAAGTACTTGTGGACACATCGATCTGGATTGAATTTTTCAGGGGCAAAGAGAACATACGGCTTGTTGTTGAAAATTTATTGGATAATCGGCTTATTTGCTGTACGGGTCTTATCATGGGAGAGTTGCTGCAAGGCGCAAAAACGGAAAAAGAAATCTGTGTCCTTAAAGATTTTTTGGATTGTTTCGAATTTCTGCCTGAAAAAACGGAACAATGGCTCCAGGCGGGCCGTCTTTCCTTCGATTTGCGGAGAAAGGGAATAACGGTGGGATTATCTGATTGTTTTCTTGCTGTTCTTGCTGTGCACCACAATGTGTCAATCTTTACTCGTGATGATCATTTTCGTCTGATGGAGAAAGAAACGAACATCAAATTGTACTGTCCCTAAAATCCATGTATTGATGTTACAGCTCGGATACTCTTTTGTACTTTCCGCCTGACTGTATATGCGAAAAAAAATCACATATCTACAGATTTAAAAAATACTGTGAAAACAGATATATATATATTTTTTCCTTGTGTTTTTGTGTCTTCGTTGTTGAAAGAGTATTTTCGTGACCGACAGTGACCGCATAGACCGTGTGGTCGATATTCTCCGGAGCAGCAGCCGGATATTTTTCATCACCGGAGCCGGGATATCAGCCGATTCGGGTCTGCCGACCTACCGGGGCATCGGCGGGCTTTATGACAACAGGACAACCGACGAGGGTTTGTCCATCGAGGATGCGCTTTCGGGCGATACAATGGAGCTCAATCCCGCCCTGACATGGAAATATCTCGCCCAGATGGAGGAAAACTGCCGCAGAGCGAAGTTCAACCGCGCCCATGAGGTCATAGCCGAAATGGAGCGGTCGTTCGAAGCAGTGTGGGTGCTTACCCAGAACATCGACGGATTCCACCGGGCCGCCGGATCTCGTAATGTCATCGACATTCATGGCGACATTCACGGGCTTTCGTGCATGTCGTGCGATTACCGGTGCGATGTGGAGCATTACGGCGGACTCGAAATTCCCCCGCGGTGTCCCGAATGCGACGCGTATATGCGACCGGAAGTTGTCCTGTTCGGCGAGATGCTGCCGTTTGACAAGACCGGTAAAATCGAGCAGGTGTGGCGCGAGGGATTCGACATCGTCTTTTCGGTCGGAACAACGAGCGTTTTCCCGTACATCGTGCAGCCGGTTCTGCTCGGCAGGAGGATGGGTATCCCCACGGTCGAGATCAATCCGGGGAACACACAGGTATCGGATGCGGTCGATATCAAGATCGCCGGGAAAGCCGCCGCGACACTGGACGAGATATGGAAAAGGTACCGGGAAAATAGAGAAATAAAAAACATGTATGACCGGGAGTCGGAATGAAATTGTTTCAGGAAATACAGGGTGTCATAGAAAAAGCGTTTCCCGCGCTCGAAGGGAGCGAGTTCGATTTCCAGCCGGCGCCGGAAAACCAGCCGGGCGATTTCGGGCTTGCCTGTTTCCGGTTTTCCAAAGCGCTTGGAGAGGCCCCGCCGAAAATTGCGGTAAAGCTGTCTTCTCTCGAATATCCCGGAATCTTCAGGGAAGCAAAAGCGGTGGGGCCATACCTCAATTTCACCCTCGACCGTAATAGTTATGCAACCGGTCTCATCGGCGAGATTATCGAGCGGAAAGGGACATTCGGCTCGACCGGCGAGGGAACGGGCAAGACTGTCCTTCTCGAGCACACGAGCATCAATCCGAACGCAAGCCCGCACATCGGCCGCTCCCGCAACGGACTCATCGGCGACACCCTCGCCCGTCTCTACCGCTTCGAAGGTTACGATGTCGATGTCCACTACTATGTCAACGACATGGGGAAGCAGATAGCCCTCCTTGTTCTCCAGATCGGCGACCGCACGGACCTCGAATTCCACGAGGTGCTCGACCTCTATGTCGAGGCGAACCGCCGGGCTGAGAAAGACCCCGAATTCGAGGCGAAAGGCCTCGATCTCCTCATGCGTATGGAAGAGGGCGATCCATCGGTAGCGGAGGCATTCACTGGTATCGTTGATATCTGCCTCAGGGGCCAGCTCGATGTGCTGGGACGGCTCGGGCTGCGTTACGACACCTTCGACCGTGAATCCTCCTTCCTCCGCGACCCGCGCATGGAACGGGCCATGGAGGTGTTCGCTGAAAAGGGGGCTCTTTTTACCGACGACCAGGAGAGGGCGGTCCTTGATCTGCAGAAGCTCGGCTATGACCGTGAAGAGGGACGGTATATCGTGCTCAAGCGCGCCAACGGCAGTACCATGTACATGTACCGCGATATAGCCTATACCCTCGAAAAGATCGGGCGCTCCGGCGACCGTAACATCGTCGTGCTCGGCGAGGATCACACCATGTATTTCGAGCAGATGGAGACTATCATCCGCGCACTCGGCAAGACTCCGCCCGAAGTGGTTCACTACTCGTACATTCTCCTCCGTGAAGGGAAGATGTCCACCCGCCAGGGGAATGTCGTGCTCCTCGAGGATTTTCTCGATGAAGCCATCCGTCACGCCCGTGAAAAGGTGGACGAGCAGTGGCCCGGCATTCCCGAAAGCGAACGCGGCGAAATCGCCCGTATCATCGGCATCGGCGCTGTCCGTTATGCCATTCTCTCCGTGCGGCCCAACCGCAATGTGATCTTCGACTGGGACACCGCCCTCTCGTTCAGCGGGGACACAGGGCCGTATATCCAGTACTCCTGCACGAGGGTCGCTTCAATACTCCGTAAGCACGGCTCCGAGCCGGAGAGGGTGTCGTCGCCGCTTACAGTTACCCATGATGCCGAGTGGGGCCTCGTTTTCAGG
Source organism: bacterium (assembly GCA_021372535.1). Taxonomy (NCBI): domain Bacteria; species bacterium. Next base: position 64,316 of record JAJFUH010000206.1, on the reverse strand, counting down.
CTGGCGTTCGTGACACGCGATATAGCGGCTGCGCTCGAAACGAGGAATCCGGCTATACTCGCCACCACCGCCCTCGATGTCGCCCGGCGGTTCAGCATATTCTACAATACCTGCCCGGTGCTTGCCGCCGAGAATGATACGATCCGTGAGAGCCGTATCGCCTTCTGCGTGGCGACGAGGCAGGTGCTTATGAATCTGCTCGGGCTTATAGGGATCGAGGCGCCGGAACGGATGTAAGGGATCGCCGCTGGTAAAATGGAGAACACTGATATATCGGTGAGAGTATGCCGGAGATAAGGAAATTTGCCGACTGTTTCGAGTGCGGCGGGAAGTGCTGCCGGTTTATCGGGATACCGATGAAGTACCGGAAGCTCATGTATACCACGGGCGTTCCGCTGTCAATCTACCGCTCGAAGCTCGAGCCCCATCCCGGGCGGTATTTCGAAATCCACGAGGGAATTACAGTCGACCGGGACAGAAAAACCTTCACCGTGAGCCGCGATCTCGCCGTAAAGATCATAACCGTCCGCCGCGAGAAACAGCTCATCGTCTACAGCCGGTGCTCGATGCTCGATGAGAACAGCCGGTGTTTGATCTACGCCGACCGTCCCCAGCTCTGCAGGAATTTCGACAGGAAACACATCCGCGATTACTATGTTCCGGCGGGGTGTATCTTCGATAACGGGAAGATGGGCTTCGATTACGGCGTGTAATGACAAGATGTGTTTAAAGATTTTTTAGACAGGATTTACAAGATTAACAAGATAAAGACAGAAAAATACATTTTTTATAATTCTTTGTAAAAACAAATACTTGAACTATCCAATTTTTATTGACCATATGTTTCTGTTTCTCCTTTTTTTCTTCTCCCTCTCAGAGTCTTGTTTTTTTCCCTTGTGCCTTGTGCCTTGTGCCTTGTGCCTTATGCCTTATGCCTGTCTTTATCCCACAAGCTTTTTCCCGAGCTCGTACGCTTTGTCCAGAAGGTTTTTCTTTGCGAGGATTTCGCCTTTCCCGCCGACTCCGGGAGCGATGATTGTTCCTGCGATATTCATTTCAAGGTATTCGAATGACTTCCGAAACAGCGTCAGCAGCGGCTCGGCGGTTTCGGTATTGTCCTCTTCATAGGGAACGGCGAGCACGGCGGATTTGCCCTTTATGACTCCCCTCGTTGCGGGACTGTTGAAATAAACGAAACGGTCGAGGAATCCCTTCATGAGCGCTGTGGGACCGTACCAGTATACCGGCGTTCCGAAGACGATGACATCGCTCACGGTGATTTTTTCGTACAGGGGGATCATGTCGTCCTTCTTGCTGCATGATCCCGTTTCCCAGCAGGCATGACAGCCGTTGCACTCCCTGATTGTCAGGTCGCCGAGGAAAATCACCTCCGTTTGAGCGCCGCTGTCCTGCGCGCCCTCGAGAATTTTTGAAACGAGGATATGCGTATTGCCGTTTTTGCGGGGGCTTCCCATGACGCCGAGTAATTTTTTCATCGTTTTTCCTTAATCCGGGGTATTTTTCAAATATTTAACCACAAAGACACGAAGACACGAAAAGATGTAATATGTTATTTATACTAACATTGGTAGTTATTAACTCCTTCGATGAATAAATAATGATACCGATATTCGAAACAGATACCGAAACAAGTTCGGCATGACGCAATCCGATGTCACTGTTCGACCGACGGTACAATAATTGTATGAATAAATCCGCGAAAATCCGCATGATCCGTGTATATCCGTGTTCCATTTGATGTTCGGATAATCCCGGTCAGGCCGATTCTTCGATTTCGAGATACTTCAGGAGCTCGCGGGCTTCATCGTAATCCGGCACATCGACCTGTATTTCGACAACGCCTGTAACGGGATTGAATCCTATGCCGATAAGCCCGTACCCGAAAAGATTCTGGAGGTTTTCTCCCTTGACGGTATACTGTATTCCCGCGTCCTGCAGAATAGACTTTGCCATGGCGATGAGAACGGGATTTGCGGTCGAAAACACAGGTGTGAATTCCATGTATTCCGGTTCCTGTTCGGGCGGGAGTTCATCGACCAAAGGAACATTGCATTCGGGGCATATTGATATTCCTTCACGTTTTTCGTTCCTGCAGACAGGGCAGAACATAGTCGCTCCTTCAGTGTATTAGCAGAACGTTTATGAGGACGGTTAAAACGTATGTATTGTATGCCATGTTTCCAGTTGTTTCGGTATCAGATGGTCGGCCCTTGCTTTTTTACTGATCTAAAAAAGATTTCCACATGGTGATGTGCCCGTACTCGTCTGACTGGTCTTTTTCCACTATCTTCCGGGTATCCTCGTCCCAGTCGATTGTTCCGAGGAGTTCGTCGTAGTGATGAACGGCTTTTGTTTCCACCCATATACCGGTTCTCAGTATCGCCGTTCTCCCCATGAGCCGCGAGAAGAAACCGAAGTAGAAACCGACAATCCAGTATACCCATCTTATAATACTCGGTTTCCAGCCGTATTCGTAAAGTTTGACCTGGAAATCCTGGAAGTGTGTCATTTCGTTACACATGGCGGCGATGAGCTGACGGTTGAGCTCTCCCACCTCGCCGGTAATCTGGAAACGGTAGATGGTGACCGCCATCAGTTCGAGGGTATGGAGTGTCCGGAGACCCTTTTTGATGCCTTTCAGGCGGGACGGGGGCATTCCTTCTCCCCGCAGGCGTATATTATCGCCGGTCATTTGCGGACGGATGATCGAGATGTCGTGGTTCATGGCGTATACCCTCCTGTTACCAGAGGTACCGATTATCGACTCATCGGTAAAGGTCTCGCAGGGTGATGAAAAAGAGTGTTCGTTGATATTTCCGGTAAAATATACACATTTTAGCGCTCTCCGGGGTAAAAAAGTGTATGCACCGCCGCTCCGTATCACAGACAGCGCCATTTACAGGATTTGAAAATGTTTTTGCGCATAAAAAAAGGGGTAGAGTGTCGAAACAATCATTTTACGAGAAGCATCTTCATGGTGCGCGTTTCGGTACCGGCCCTGAGCATGGCAAAATATAGACCGGTGGAATATCCTTTATCTACCCATGCCGCCGAGTGGTAACCGGCCCGGAGATACCCGTCGACGACTGTATCGATGAGCTGGCCGTTCACCGTATACACGGCGAGTGTGACATGCTCATCCCCCGGGAGGGCGAAACGGATTGTTGTGCTGCCGTTGAACGGGTTCGGAGTGTTCTGATACAGGGTGATGGTTTGTGGTACGGTTTCATCGACCGAAGTCACGGGCGCTATGGAAAAGAGATTGTCGCTTTCATCGATGACCGATATGTTATCGTCATCGGTAACCCGCACGAGATACGTCATGGAGCCGATGGTGGGCCTCCAGACATATGAGAATTTGTTGGCATCGGCGCCGGTCTTGAGGTTGTTCCAGCTCAAACCGCCATCGACCGAATAGTCGATCGAAACCCGTTCGACGCCGTCGGAATCCCACCTGATCGTATACCTGGACAGCGCTTCCCATTCCTCTCCGCCGTTCGGTGAAAGAACGATGATATAGGGTGACGAGACAGTGAACGGCCGGGCGCTGACATCTGTCCGGTCAATCCCGGCAATGTCGGTTATTCTTACCAGACATTCCGATGATTCGATATCCGGGGGAATCCAGGAGAATGTGCCTGATGAGGCATCGGTTCTTTCGGTGACCGTATACCAGTTCTTCCCGTTATCGGGTGAGTATTCCAGCGCAACCATGTCGATGCCGAGTGAAACCCAGGTGATGAGGTGCGATTTGCCGCCGGCCCACCGTTCGTCGCCGACCGGCGAGGTCAGCTTCACAAAGGGGGATGAAATGGTGAAGGCGCCGTTGCTCGTGTCCTTCAGGTCGGGATTCGATGTATCGGCGATACGCAGAAACATCGTGCGGGAATCGATGTCGGGAAGTATCAATTGATACCTGCCGTCCGAAGCTTTCACATTGTCCACCGCCATGTTCCAGGTTGTACCGCCGTCGGAAGAATACTCGATTCTGACAGACTCGACTTCCTTTGACAGCCAGGAAACTGTCTGTGTACTGCCCCGTTCCCAGAGTTCGCCGCCGTTTGGGGAGGAAATGATGATATACGGTCCGGACTGGTAGTTAAAGCTCGAAACCCCCTCGAACGTCGCAAACCATTTGACATTTTCGGTGTCGACCGTGACGCCGATGACCGTATTGTTGCCGAGGCCGCTGTTCTCCGTTGTGTAATGCTGCCATGAAACGCCATCGTAACTTGTCACACCGCCATCCTCGCCGAACCAGACGACATTGTCGTGGTCGATTGCCATGTCCCACACTTTGCCTGTCACGAGATTTTCGGGCCCGTAGCAGGTCACCGAACCGTCCGTGTCGTGACGCCAGACGCCGTATTCACCGACGCTGCACCCCATCCAGACCGAGCCGTTACCATCGACGCTCATCGCCGTTACATCGTACACGGGATTTATATCCGAGAGAGTGAGGATTGACCATTTCCCATCGGTTATTTTCGAGACGCCGTAATCGTAGTAAAACCCCACCCACAGAGAGTTGTCGAAGTCCACCGCGAGACCTACGGGTATATTGTTGACAGCGGGGCTGTTGTCGCGTGTGAAGATGGTCATGGATACACCGTCATACCGGGCGAGGCCGCTGCCGTTCGAGGCGATCCACTTGACATTGTTCCGGTCGACGACGATGTTGTGGATTCGCGTGGGGCTGTCGTAGTGTATTTTCCATGTAGTCCCGTCGTAGCTCGTAACATGAGCGTCACCATGGCCGAACCAGATGACGTTGTCGTGATCCACGGCGACGGAATAGATATCGTCGGTTTCGAGGCCGCTGTTTGCAGTGGTGTATGTTTTCCATGAAGTGCCGTTGAAATAAGAGACGCCGCCGCCGAATGTGCTGGCCCAGATGCCCCCACGCGGGTCGGCGTTGACGTCGCGCATCTGGTTCAGGGCGAGCCCGTCCTTTGTGGTATATTTTCTCCACAGCCCGTCGGTGGCGTCACCGTCGCCGGGGAAAACGGATGACGAAAAAAAGAAAAGCATCGCAAACAACACTGATATACGTAGACAAATCATACTTCGTATCTTTCCCCAAGCAGAGTGATACTTTAAAAGAATCGGCATGATGTAAACATCAACAAGTTATTTTCAATAATGCAGATAGTTTTAAATTTACTTTGATAAACATGAGTGTGTCAAGATGAATAATCCGGCTTTCCGGTTGTTTTCAGCATCGAATAATTGCCTGATAGCTGTAAAACTGTCGAGAAAAACCACACTTATAATTCAATCTGGAAGATTTGTATTGTAAATAACCGTAAAATTTCATAAAATCAATGTATGGTGTGTCACTCGGAGAAATCCTTCATGCAATACAAGAACGCTTTGTCAGGAGGCGAAGATTTATGAACGGGCGACGTAATCTATATTCACTTGTTTTTTCACTGCTTATGCTTACATTTTTCTCTCAGGTGGTTTTTGCTCAGTCGATAAAGATCGATTCGCTGAAAAAAATCAAACTCAAGAGCTACCAGGCCGGAGGGCTCGAATGGAAAGGCGAAACCACCCAGAACACCAACTGGAACAAGATATGCGAAACCCCGGACGGTAAAATCTGGTTCTGCGGCGGCGACCACTGGGGTACCGACGCCCGCAATGCCGACCGTTATGACCGGCCCTGGGGATTCGGCAATACGGCGATTTCCGTGTACGACCCCAAATCGGACAAGGCGACGGTCAAATTCGAGCTCGACCGGGCCAGCGCAATCTATTCGAACGCCGAGACACCCGGCCACGGGAAAATCCACTCGAACATTCAGCCGGATTCCAAGGGAAACCTCTACATGGCGGGTTACCTGGGAAGCTCCTACGATCATGAATACACTCAGGCGTACTATCCCAAGAGCTATGCCGGCGGAGCTGTCATCAAGTACGATCCGAAAACCGGTGATGTCGATTACTTTGGTATTCCCTGCCCGCAGAGCGCGGTCGTCGGGCTCTACTACGACGAAAAACGCAACATTGTCAACGGTATCACGGTGAGCCGCGCAAAGTTCTGGCGCATCAATCTCACGACCATGGAGCTCAACCAGTACGAATCGATCGCACGCCTGACCCATCTTGTCGACCGGGTTCGCGAGATGATCATGGATTACAACGGCTTCTGTTATTTTGCCAATGACCTCGGCGGTCTCACCCGGTTCGATCCCGACACCGAAGTGTTCAGCGACATCGATATCTTTCTGCCTGGAGAGAAAAGGGATTTCCGCGCCTCGGTCGTGTCGAAACAGAATGTCATCTACGCCATCACAACCGACGGGTTCGTATGGAGCTATGACACGAAGACCGGCAAACTCGACAATTACGGTCATGTGCTCGGGCTTCCGGAAAAACAGCACTATACGCCGAACATCGCGCTCGACGAGTCATGGGGCAGGCTCTACTTCCTCGCCGGCAATCACGGCGGCCCGGTGTACGAGGATGCCCTCGAGGTGCTCACCGTTCTCGACCTCAAGACCCGGAAATTCCACTGGGTCGGGAAAGTCGAGGGTGTTGAGGGATGTTTCGGCGCCCTCGGTGCAAGCGATCACACCGTCTATTTCAGCTGTTTCGGCCCCATGGACAAGGACAAGAACGGCAAACCGGTAACACGGCCGTTCCTTGCACGGTACGATCCACCGAAAAATCTCGATGATCTGAAATAATCCGTCTGTCTCTGACCCCCTCGGCTGCGCCGTTTCCCCCCTTTGAAAGAAGGGGGGAAATAGCCGATTATTGTACTGTGCCGAGGATTATTCCGGTACACCAGGGGAACACAGTATTGTTGCGGTTATATACCACGTATGTATAAATCATACATTGATTCATTTTTTCTCCGTGTTCATCCGTGTTTCTCCGTGGTTAAACTCCTGTACATAAGGATTTAAAATAGTGACGGAAGAGAATCTGCCCCGCTGGCTCGAATGGGCGCGCGAGATACAGGCGATCAGCCAGACCGGGCTTGCCTACAGCGACAACGAGTACAACAACCAGCGCTACCGCCGTCTTGCGGAGATTGCCGCCGAAATAGTGGAGAGCCATACCGGACTGCCGAAGGAACCGCTCCTCGAAAATTTCCTTTCCCAGCCCGGTTATGCGACTCCGAAAGTCGGCGTCCGCGGCGCTGTGGTCTGCGAAGGGAAAATCCTCCTCGTCCGCGAGATCGAGGACGGCGGCTGGTGCATGCCCGGCGGCTGGGCCGATGTCGGTGAGCGTCCCTCCGCGGTTGCAGCCCGCGAGGTGTTCGAGGAGAGCGGCATTATCGCCGTCCCCCGCACGCTTGTCGGCGTTTACGATGCCAACAGGCGCGAACCGCTGCCGTTCTATCATGCCTACAAGCTCGTCTTTCTCTGCGACAGAACCGGCGGCGAGCTCAAAACAAGCAACGAGACATCAGATGTTGGTTTTTTCTCCCCCGATAATCTCCCCCCGCTCTCATGGGAGCGGACCAACGAACGCCACATCGCCGATGTGTTCAAACACTGGCGCGAACCGGGACTTCCGGCGGAGTTCGACTGACAGGTGATTCCTGCGATTCTGAAATACAAGTTGACAGGAATTAACAATAGCTGTAATTTTATACATGTCAGAACATCACAACGAAGTTAGTAATACTATGGGGAATACTGTATGAAAACATTTACTGCATATGTTGAATGGGATCCTGAGACGAGCCTTTATGTCGGAATGGTTCCCGGAATTCCCGGAGCGCATACTCAGGCGGAATCTCTTGATGAACTCCAGAAGAACCTCAAGGAAGTTCTGGAGATATGTTTTGAGGAATACGGAAAACCCGCTGACAGTCTGCCCCATTTTGTCGGCCTGCAGCAAATAGAAGTTGCTTTATGACAAAACTGCCTATTGTCACATACGGTACGCTTGAAAAACTTCTCATAAATATAGGATTTGCCATCGTTAGACAAAAAGGAAGCCATGTATTCTTCCGCCATTCAGACGGCAGATATACCACTGTTCCCTGTCATCCCTGCAGAGTTTTAGCCAGACCATTAATCCGTGAAATACTGCGTGAGATAGAAATAACTCCCGAACAATTCAAGAGAATACTGGAAAAAATGTAATTTTTTCAAAATTCAAATATAAACCACATAAAAAAGCCCTCCCCTGTTTTCAGGAGAGGGCCTTTCTGTTTCTAAACTTCCGCCCGAAAGAGTCTCAGACGATGTATCTCCCGCGCGGGGTGTAGTGCGTATGGAGCAGTTTGTGCGCGAGATGGCCGTTGGGACCCTCGGTCAGGAACTTCGTGTAGATTTCGATGATCGCCGGGTTGTCGTGCGACTTCCTGATCTCGTAGGCGCGGTCTTCGTCGTAGATGGCTTTCGCGCGCGCCTTGCGGATTTCGGGGCTCGTCGGAATGGGCTGACCGCCGCCGCCGAGACATCCGCCGGGGCATGCCATGAACTCGATGAAGTGGCATTCGCTGAATTTCCCGCCGGCGATGATGTTTTCGAGCACCTTCTTGGCGTTCGCGGTGCCGTGGGCGACCGCGAGCTTGAGGGTTGCGCCCTTGAGCCAGTCCCAGTTGTCGAACGGCAGGCCCTTGTTCATCTTGAGGAGATCGGGAACCGGCCCGAGCTTGTCGGGAAGGGTCAGTTCCTTGTACTTGATGCCGTCGAAACCGCGGATTTCGCTCACCTGTCCTGCAAGGACGTCCGGATCGGCGATTGTGCCGGTCACGAGCTCGTACACGGTTCTCAGCGCCGCTTCCATCACGCCGCCGGTCGCGCCGAAGATGACTCCCGAGCCGGTCGCAGTTCCGAACGGGTCGTCGAAATCGCTCTTCGGCATCTTGGGCAGGTCGATGCCCGCCTCGCGGATCATCTGCGCGAGCTCACGGGTCGTGAGGCCGTAATCGACATCCTTGTAACCGGAATCGGACATCTCGGGACGGTTGCACTCGAACTTCTTTGCCGAGCACGGCATGAGCGCCACGGTCACGATGTCAGCCGGATCGATGTTGTTGATCTTGGCGTAGTAGGTCTTGATGACCGAGCCGAACATCTGCTGCGGGCTCTTGGCTGACGATACATGGGGGAGGTACTCGGGATAGAAATGCTCGATGTACTTCACCCAGCCCGGCGAACAGGATGTGAACTGCGGGAGCACCGCCTGCGGGTCCTTCTTCACAAGGGCGTTGTAGAGACGCAGGATGAGCTCGGTGCCTTCCTCGATGATGGTGAGGTCGGCGGTGAAATTCGTGTCGAACACCTTGTCGAAACCGCAGCGCCTGACAGCGGTGTTGAGCTCGAAGGTGAGCGGATGACCCGGTTCGAGGCCGAATTCCTCGCCGATACCGGCGCGCGGACTCGGCGCGGTCTGCATGACCACATGCTTCGTCGGGTCGTCGATAGCCGCCCAGATTTCATCGGAGGGGTCGTTTGCCTTGAGCGCTCCGGTCGGGCAGCGGTTGATGCACTGGCCGCAGTTGATGCAGATGACATCGGCGAGCGGCTTGTCCATGAAGGTGCCGATTCTGGTCTGGTTGCTCCGGTTTATGGCTTCCAGAACACCGACCTCCTGAAGATCGATGCAGGTCCGCACACAGCGGCGGCAGAGCACGCACTTGTCCATGTCGCGACGGACTGAGTAGCTGCTCTCGTCGACCTCGAAACGGCGGCTCGTCACATGGCCGAAACGGTAGGTGTCGACGCCGTATTCTTTCGCGAGTGACTGCAGCTCGCAGTTGTTGTTCCGCACGCAGGAGTAACACTCGCCGTAATGCTTGGAGAGCAGAAGATCGATAATGTTCCTCCGGGCGCGGCGTACCTTCGCGGATGTGGTTTTTACCACGATCGGCTGGGTCACCGGGTAGGCGCACGCGGCCTGGAGCGTCCGCTGGCCTTCCACCTCGACCACGCAGACGCGGCATACGCCTGCGACGCAGAGGTCTTCGTGATAACAGAGTGTCGGAATGCGGATGTTGATCATCTTTGCCGCATCGAGGATGGTGGTCCCGAACGGCACTCTCACTTCGACGCCGTCTATCGTGACCTTGACCTTACCCCCGATGCCTTCGGTTTCATCGACCGAGATCGTATGGGGAGCCGTGCTTTTCGGAGCACGTGACGCGTCATCATGTATTTTCTTGTCTTCCATAATTTTTCCTCGTGATTCATGCAACAGGTATACGTCCAAAAATCTCGTCCTGGAAATGCTCGATTATCGACAGTAAAACATTCGGGCTCGACTGACCGAGGCCGCATTTCGATGCGAGCTGCATGGTCTCGGCGAGCGACTCTATTTCGTTGAGGTACTCCATGGAGCAGGTGCCGTTCTTGAGACGGTGGACGACATCGAGCAGGAGTGAATTCCCCTCGCGGCACGGTGTGCACTGGCCGCATGATTCCTCGACAAAGAACTCGAGGAAATTTTCGGCGACATCGAGCATGTCACGCTGCGGGCCGATCACGATGACCGAGCCGCCGGTAGGTGCATCCACGACCGCCACGGTATCGGCGAAAACTTTTGCGGGGACCGCTTTTCCCGAGGCGCCGCCCATAATTACCGCCTGGGCGTTCATACCGCCGACCTCTTTCAGTATCTCGGCGATCTTTGCACCTATGGGGAACTCGTATACACCGGGGCGTTCACAGTCACCGGAAACACTGTAGAGCTTGGAGCCGGTCGTTCTTCCGACACCGTACTTTTTGAACCATTCCGCGCCTTTTGCACAGATACGGGACGCGGTGATGAGCGTTTCGACGTTGTTGACAGTGGTGGGGCAGTCCATGAATCCCGTGTCGACAGGGAAGGGGGGACGGTTGCGGGGTTCGCCGCGCTGTCCTTCGAGCGATTCGATGAGGGCGGTCTCCTCGCCGCAGACATAGGCGCCGGAACCCATCCTGATTTCGATGTTGAAAGTAAATCCTTTCTTACCGCCGATGTTATTGCCCAGCCAGCCGTCCTTACGGCGTTTTTCGATAACCTCGTCGATATGCTTCCTGAGGTATTCGTACTCGCCGCGAAGGTAGATGATTCCGGTATCGGCGCCGACTGCGTATCCCGCTATGGTCATGCCTTCGAGAAGATCGTCGGCGTACTCGGTGAGGAGTACCCTGTCCTTGAATGTGCCGGGCTCGCCTTCATCGGCGTTGCAGACAACGTATTTTTTTTCGCTGCTTGCGGCAGCGGCAAGATTCCACTTCACACCGGTGGGGAAACCCGCGCCTCCGCGGCCTCTGAGGTCGGAATTACGGATTTCGGCGATAACCTCGGCCCGTGCCTTCGCAAGCGCGGCCTTGATACCGGTGTTCGGCTTGATCTCGATAAAGATTATTTGTCCTTTCCTATCAGGCATGTTTCAGTCCCTCCTGAGCGTAAACACTGAACGTTCGCTTGCACCCCTTGATGATTTCATGCACCTTCTCAGGAGTGACTCCGGTGAATGCCGTATCGTTCACGAGCATCGCGGGACCCTGGTCGCACAGCCCGAGACAGTTGGCATATTCCAGGGTAAAATGACCGTCGGATGTGGTCTCGCCAAAGACAATTCCGAGCTCGCTTTCGAGCTGACGGGCCACGCGGGCCTTGCCAGCCATATCACAGGAGAGCGTTCTGCAGAGACGGATGACAAATTTTCCGGTCTGTTCAGTCCGCAGGAACGCATAAAACGATATGACACCGTAAATTTCGACCGGATGTATATCAAGATGCCGGGCGATTTCCTGCATGGCAAAGTCCGATATATGACTGTACTTTGCCTGAATCGCCTGAAGAATGGGCATAAGGCTCGAACGGTTCTTCTCGTACTTTTCAGCCAGTGCTTTTATCTCTTCAGCCTGGGTCTGACGTTCTGTTACCAGCATTACTTATTCCCTCCCTCCCCGAGCAGGCTTTTGATTTTTTCAAGAAGTTTCTGGGGAGCAATCGGTTTTTCCTCGAAAGCATCAACGGAGACAAGCTCGTTGTCTTTACCGTATTTCATTCCGGTAACACTGCTCACCGAAGTCAGCATGATTATCGGAGTTTTCACTCCCTGTGACCGGAGCTCCTGAACCATGAAAAATCCATCGTCCGGCTGTTCCATCATGACATCGATGATCATCAGATCAGGCTTTTCCTTTTTAACGAGAGCCATGCCGCTCTCACGGTCGCCTGCAGCACGGAATTCATATCCGGCATTTTCCAGAACCATTTTTATCGACTCCTGAATATCCGGATCGTCATCGACAATAACGATTTTCCTCACAACAGTACCTCCTTTACGTGTTTCAGTTCGAAATATGTTGATAAAAATGTGCCCGTCGCTCGTTCTCCTTCTCACCGTATTCAGCCGGTGCCTTGTTCCTATTCATGAAAACAACAATGAATTTCTGCAAGTTTTATGGTAAACACTGCCCCTGTACGCTCTCCGGAAAAGAAGCTCACTCCCGGAGATAACAATCATTGTTTCTCATCACATTCGGAGGCAGAATAAGTTTTTTACAATGAAATATAACAGATAGGCAAGGTACAAAAAAAACAGCCGGAAAGCAACCAAAATTTGTGATTGTTTTCACAATTCAAAATATCAGCATGATTCAATCATTTGTGCTCATGGCGCTTGCCTGTATAAATTCTCACGATAATGACAATATGCGGTCATGATTATCGACTTCTTCCCCGTTATTATGAGACGTCGTTGATAACGAGGATGTTTTTTATCTTGACCTTAACGAACAAAGATGATAATATGACCGGTAACAACAAGGAGAGATACCATGGCAAAGAAAATCATTCCCGATACCGCTTCTCAGCAGGGCCTGCCGGATTTCACCATAGACAAGCTCGGCAAGCCGGAATATGACTCGCCCCTCCTCGAACATCTCGATCCCATGAACACACTGCAGGGATTTGTGGAGGATACCGCCCGGATCGTATATGACGCTCGTATCGACAGCATCAAACGCACCCTTGCTGCAGGAGGCGATCCTCCCTCGATGGAGGTTGCCGGGCCGCGGAGAAAGATATTCTTCAATCCCTCCGATGTCCGGGCAGCCATTGTCACCTGCGGCGGGCTCTGTCCCGGGCTCAACGATGTCGTCAGAGCGCTCTACATGGAGATGCACTACCGCTACCGTGTCAAGGAGGTTCTCGGGATCAGGTACGGCTACAGCGGGCTTGTGCCCCGTGTCGGTCAGCCGCCGATATCGCTGACACCGGAAATAGTATCCAATATTCACCGCGAGGGCGGTACTCTCCTTGGCTCATCAAGAGGTCCGCAGGAACCGGGCGAGATAACGGACTATCTCGAACGCATGCGTATCAACATCCTCTATGTGATCGGCGGCGACGGCACCCAGCGGGGTGCGCTCGATATCGCCTCCGAAGTCGAACGCCGCAAGCTTAAAATCGGGATTGTCGGCATACCGAAAACCATCGACAACGACATCTCGTTCGTGGAGCGGTCGTTCGGATTCACCACGGCCGTATCCATCGCCAAAGAGGTGCTGAGCACCGGTCACGAGGAAGCGCGCGGCGCATACAACGGCGTCGCGGTGGTCAAGCTCATGGGCCGTCACTCGGGATTCATCGCTGCTATGGCGGCGGTTGCGAACGGCGACGCCAACTTTGTGCTCGTCCCCGAAATCCCCTTCGACATGGACGGCGAAAAGGGGCTGCTCCGGGTAATCGAAGAGCGCCTTGAAGACCGTCAACACGCACTTGTCGTTGTGGCCGAAGGCGCCGGGCAGGACCTCCTCAGGAGGGAAAACGTCCAGAATCAGTACGATGCATCGGGGAATGTGAAGCTCGCGGACATCGGCATCTATCTCCGCGACCGTATCGCCGATCACTTCAAGTCGGGATGGCATGCCGCCACGGTGAAATACATCGACCCGAGTTATATCATCCGGTCATCACCTGCGAACGCCGAGGACAGCATCTTCTGCAGCCAGCTCGGGCAGAAAGCGGTTCATGCCGCCATGTCGGGCCGCACCAAGATGGTCGTTGGTGTCTGGAACAATACCTTTACCCATGTCCCCATGAGCGCGGTCATCTCGAAACGGAAGCAGATCGATCCTTCCGGCCCGGAGTGGCTCGGAGTCCTCGAAGCAACCGGCCAGCCGGCGGTCATGGTGAACTGAGAAGTGAAATAAAAACAATGATAGATGCCGAAAGGGGTTACGAAGATCCCCCCTGAAGTCCCCCCTTATCGAAAGGGGGACACGTAACGCGCATATATTCGACGCATGGTTAAACCTTGATGTCACTGTTAAATATCCGGGCAATAAAAGCAGTGATAGATGCCGAGACAGGTTCGGTATGACGGCGCTCATGTCACCCTGAATTTATTTCAGGGTCTACTGCACCCTTTATACTTCATTGAACACAGCTTTTTATCAGCTTCATTTCACCATCACCATCTTCCCCGAAACCGTCCGCCCGCCGCAGGTCAGCCGGGCGAAATAGATTCCCGCCGAGACCGGCGCTCCGCTGTCGTCCCTGCCGTCCCATACGACGGTGTGATTACCGGCGGTCATATTCCCCGATACGAGCCCGCGGACCTTCTGCCCGGCAATGTTGTAGACTGAGAGTTTTGTCAGTCCTGCTTCCGGCAGGGTGAACTCGATGGTTGTCGAGGGGTTGAAGGGGTTGGGGTAGGAACGGATAACCGGGAGCGTTTCAGGTTTCGTTTCGTTTTCATCCACTGAAGTGATAATAACTTCTCCGGTGTATCGGGAGACTCCATTGTCAGTGCCGAACCAGATGGTGTTGTTTTTCTCGACAGCGATGCAATTGACCTTGTTGTCGCAGAGGCCGCTGTTTGATGTGTTGAATGTTGTCCAGGTTTCGCCGTCGAAACGGCAGACACCGGAGTCGGTGCCGATCCATTTGGTGTTATTGTGGTCGATGGTTATGGATAAAACATTATCGCTTACAAGGCCGGAGTTGTAGGTTGTGTATATTATCCATTCAGAACCATCATTGAAGGTAATCCCTGTATCTGAAAGCCCCCATATTGTATCGTTCGAATCTATATATATTTTATTTATTATCATATTAAAATCTTTTATGAGTAATTTTGAGTACCATAAAACTCCATCATAATAATAGACACCAAAAGTATTTCGTGAAAAATTATATCTATATGGTTTAAGAGCCCATATATTGTTTTGAGAATCAACTGCTATTGAAACAATAAAATTACTAAAAGGTATTAGTTGGTCATTTTTATATATATAATCGCATGCAAAAAATTCTTGTAAAAAAAGTGTGTCATCATCTTCCAATGATGTTGCTAAATATAAAATATTATTACTATCTACAGCAAGCCATCTGGTATATATATTATAATAGGTTTCATAGGCGTTCTGTCCTTTAATTTCCAATGTACCAATGTCTGAGCCGTTGTAATTAACCGCACCATCCCAGCCCGCGGAAAACCATTTCACGTTGTTTGAATCAACGACAATGCTTTCACCAATATTTTCATATCCATCAATCCTAAATCCCGACCAATATGTATCATTAAAATTTGAAATATATTCTGTATTATGGCCGAACCATTTAACATTGTCATGATCAATGGCTATTGAATAAATTGTTTTCCCCGATGGTCCGGTAAAACCAAGATAGTTAGTGAATCTCTCACCATCGAACCTTGTCAGACTACAGTATCCCGCAATCCACAAATCACCGCTCCTGTCTGAGACAATAGCCCTGCAATACGATCTTTCCAACCCGGATGTTTGGTCATATAACTGTTTTTCTCCATTACTGATACGATAAAGTCCCATGTTAGTACTGGCCCAGAGAGTATTATCAGGAGTGACAGCAAGAGAAAAAAGAAACCACATGGAATTAATAATTTGTGTTTGATCCCAGTGTTCATCATCGAATGAAATAACCGAACCGTGATATTCTCCAAACCATTTTGTGTTATTGTCTCCAATAGCTATGGATACGATATTTTCACGGTATTCATCATTGAGTGACCATTCAGTTTCATTAAAGCTTACAATCCCTTTTTTATTGGTTCCAATCCAGACAGTATTTTTTCTGTCGACTGCAATCGTTGTTAACGAGCTGACCGGAAGACCGTTTTCGATATTATAAACGGTCCATGTTTCATTATCATATTCTATAACGGTATCGCTGGAAATGAACCACTTGTTATTTTTTAAGTCGACTGCCGCGCCAAGTATCTTCATTGCTCTCAATTCCAAGTTATCGAACGATGTAAATGATACACCATCAAACTTGGAAATTCCTCTTTCCGTTGCGATCCAGACGACACCATCGGGTTCAATCGCAATAGCGTTTATCCTATTGTCAATAAGACCGTCGTCGGTTGTATAGGCCACGGAAGTACCCGTCGTTTTATCATATGCAGCAAGGCCGTTCGGTGTTCCTATCCAGATCGTATTGTTTTCAACGGCAAGAGCGGTAATGGTATCGACAATATTCGTACGGTAGGTTGTCCATGTATCTTCTGCGAAACTTAATGAAAAACAGAGTGTAAGAATAATAACACCTGAAGCTGTTCTCATATGTTTCATGAATCAGGACCTTTAATGTGATGAAAATTACCATCAGGAAGGGGGTGATGAAATTGTTCCCTCCTTACATACTGCTCAATGTTTTCCAGAAACCTGAAATAACCGGGATCATCCTTGCACGCATAAAAATCAGGACAGGACAAATGACACATTTCCTTCATTTCACCATCACCATCTTCCCCGAAACCGTCCGCCCGCCGCAGGTCAGCCGGGCGAAATAGATTCCCGCCGAAACCGGTACACCATTCTCGTCCTTTCCGTCCCACACGGCGGTATGATGACCGGCGGTCATATTCTCCGAGACGAGCCCGCGGACCTTCTGCCCGGCAATGTTGTAGACTGAGAGGTTTGTCAGTCCTGCTTCCGGCAGGGTGAACCCGATGGTTGTCGAGGGATTGAAGGGGTTGGGGAAGGAGGAGATGACCGGCAGCGGTTGAGGGATAGTCCCCGTTTCATCGGCCAGCGACACCGCGCCTCTGGGTGTGAAACTCGTCAGTCCCCACGATGTCGCGAACCACATGCGTCCCGTCGAATCGATGTACACCACGTTGACATCGTGACCGTACATGAACGTGTAATTATACTGGTAGAGCTTGCTGTCGTCGATGCAGTACGCGTCGTTCATGCGTGACCCGAGCCATCGCCTGTTGTCGCTGTCGACAAAGACATTGATTATGTCGTTTTCCCACAGGCCGTCATCGGCGGTGAACTCGCTCCATGTGGACCCGTCGAAGAAAGTGACCGTTCCCGTCGCGAAAACTTTCACATTGTTCTGATCGACCGCGATGGATGGAACATGGTTGTCGCCCAGCCCGTCGGCAGTGGTGTAAATCCGCATGGAATACCCGTCAAAGCTCGTGACTCCCTTCGTGTTTCCGCCGAACCACTTGACGTTGTCCCTGTCCACGGCGACCGAGACGATCTCGCTGTCGGCGAGTCCGTCATCGGTTCCGTAAGACTTCCATGATGTACCGTCGAAGCACGAGACGCCGCCCATGGTTCCGAACCAGACCACGTTGTCATGGTCGACCGCCGCCGCGCGCACATCGGCGTTGACAAGACCGTCGCTCACGGTGAAGGTTTTCCATGCTGCCCCGTCGAAACGCGAAACCCCCGCCGATGTACCGAACCAGACCGTATCGTTCAGGTCGACTGCGACAGCATGGGGGCTGTCGGTCGCAATTCCGCTGTTCGAGGGATTATAGACCGTCCATGTTTCGCCCTTGTAACTTGCGGCTCCCCCCTCATTGATGGTGACCCAGACATTGCCTTTACGGTCCTCGGCGATCGACGATATGACATCGAAGGGGAAATCGTTCTTTGTGATGCGATGAGGCGTGTACTGACCGGCAGTATCCGGTGAGAGGGGGAACTTGCTCAGATCGATCTCCACCTGGTATTCCCTCCATGTCTCGCCGTCGAAGCTCAGAATGCCGTTGTCGGTGCCGATCCACCTG
Source organism: bacterium (assembly GCA_021372535.1). Taxonomy (NCBI): domain Bacteria; species bacterium. Next base: position 46,315 of record JAJFUH010000206.1, on the reverse strand, counting down.
GTGTTTGCATGATCGATGAAGACTCTCCACGTGTATTTCGGCCGTATCGTGATGTTTGTACGGTCGACACGGTGGAGCGTCCATGTTTCGCCGTCGTAACTGTAGGGTCCCGGTATCAGCCAGACCGCGCCGTCCCTGTCCTGGTCGAACGAAAAGACGTTCCTGTTGTCGGCCATCTTTTCCGCATTCTGTCCGTCGAAGCGGTACACGGCGTCCGAAGTTCCTATCCACAGCTTATTATCCTTGTCCGCGAACAATCCCTGGATCAGTCCGAACTGGTCATAGGTCGTCCAGTTTTCGCCGTCGAAACGGGAGAGCCCGATATCCGACCCGAACCATTTCACATTGTCCTTATCCACGGCAATCGAATAAATCGTATCGCCCTGAGGGTATACATTCCCCTGGTCGTCGGTGAACTCTCCGGACAGAAGGCCGCTGTTACCGGTCGTATAGTGCTCCCAGCGTGTACCGTCAAAACTCCATACACCGCCGCCGTACGTGGTGAACCATTTCTCGTTGTTCAGATCGACCGCGATTCTCGTAATGAAATATTCCTGGGGGCAGATATCGTCGCCCTCGTAGTGCTTCCACGTGATACCGTCGAACGAGGTTACCGGCGCTTTGTATCCGAACCACTTGACATTGTCCTGATCGACCGCCGCGGCGCGAAAAACATTGGCGGACACGCCGCCCGGTCTGCCCGTTTCCTTGTTGGTGAACCGTTTCCACCGGACACCGTCATACATGAGAATGCCATCCTCGGTACCGAGCCACAGGATGCCGTCATGATCTTCGGCGATGCCGCGGACATCGTAATCGATCGTCACCATCTCCGCCTGTGCCCGGACGGCGAACGGGATAAGGAGCATCACATACAGCAGCACAATGATACCGTAATCAATTTTTTTTGGAGTATATGCCGGACTGTTCATATCGGTATCCTTTCATGAAAGGTTGCAAAATCGATTATTTTCAGGCTTTTAAAGAGCATAAAAGTCCGTATGTACAAAACCATATTCCGATTCAGCCGCTTTTTCCCGGTTATCGGAAGAAAATAGTACTATTATGAGATACTGTAACAATGAATATACATGATAGGCATTGTCAAGGGGAAAATATTTTTTTTCATGGGACTTCGGCATGGTGGAGGTGTTATTACCCAGAAATTATTTCCGGGTCTTGTGAACACGATCTTATCTGAAAATGCATCTGCGGTTCCCGGTACCGAAGCCCCGGCCGGGTGTCGGGTATCCCTGTAACGCCGTCATTCCCGAATCACTAATCGGGAATCCATATGGTGCCTGCATACATTTTTCATCCTTCGATGTGGCCATGGATGGTTATGGAGATTATTCATGAAGTATGATAGAATGCGGCTCGGGCGGATTTGAACGCCTGCTCGGCAGCAATAAAAAAAGCCGCGCCTTTCGACGCGGCTTCCGTGTTTCTGTTTCAGCAGCAGCTTAGAAATTCGATCTCAGATCGATACCGATGATGGGCTCGGTATAGTCTGCGCCGCTGTTGACATTGTCGGTGAAGCTGACGAACTTGATCATCCCGCCGAACGATGCCATCCTGCTGAACTTGTAATCGGCTTCGATCCTTGCCGAGGTCTTGGTATTATCGACCTCGTATGTCGTTCCGCCTTCGCCGTTTGAGGAACCGATGTACCCGAATCCGATCGTGGTTTTGAGCCGCTTGTCGCGGAACCACTTGTACGACCCGGAAAGGTTGACCATGTTGATTCCCGTGTCAACCTGCTTGCGGTAGTACGACTGGTCGACTTTCTGAACCGGGAAATAGGTCGTGTTGCCGGTGCGGCCGATCGCGAAGTTGATCGCGAGCGGAAGCGGATTGATGGTCGAGTTCACGTTGAACAGGACAGTGAGGTTCTTCGAATCGCTCCGCTCGTAGTCCGCGACGGGACGGTCGTCGGAGATGTCCATGTTGGTGAAGCTCAGGGTACCGCGGTGCTGCTGAAGTCCCACGGGGAGAGTACCGGCGACCGAGAACATCGCGGTATTCGTCGCCATCTTCACCTTGTTCATCTTTTCGTTGAACTTGTAGTCGAGGTTGTTCTCGGACGTGTATGTCCGGTAACCGACCGAAAAAGCGGGAGCATAATCGGGAAGAATCTTGGGCATGAGGTTCACCGTAACGCTTGCGACATTGGTATCCTTTGTCAGATCCTTCTGCGCGGACTGCTCGGTGTTCGAGTACTGCTTGGTCTCGTTGTTGAGATTGTCCGAGTAAGCGTTGTAGTCGAGGCTGACTCCAACCTGATCCTGCAGGAACTGGGTTTTGAGGTTCAGCTTGTACCCGCCTACATCGGTCTTCTCGTGGGGATTGCCGAGCGAGACATAATGGGTCGGAATACGGTACAGTTCGGCCCGCAGGCTGGTTCTCGTCGCTTTGATCGGCAGCGGCGTTATGAACCTGAACTTGTATACCGAGAAGATTGCGTCGCCAAGACCCGCGCCGATGCTGTCCTTGAGCTTCATCTTGTCGAACGATGTCTGGGTCGATCCGTTGATACGGAATACACTGTCGTCGATCGTATCCGGTATCTCGTCCCTGATGTCATCGGTGACAACACCGTAGAGATTATCGGTCACAATCGTTCCGCCGAACTCCGCCGACAGGATCGAACGGTTGTTGTTGAACCGGAAGGATGTCTCTATCGTTCCCACCCAGTTCTTTTTGGGCGCATATCCGGTCGGGAACAGAACGTTGTTTCCGTAATCGTAGAGACGGCCTTTGGTCTCGGGATCGTACACGGTGCTCAGGGACGTCGAATCGTCCTGGGCGCTGAACAGGTTCAGCCCGATATCCCACCTGAGCCAGCGGCTTCTCACGGGGAGCGTATTGAGCTTCAATGCCATCACATCCCGTTTGAATGTGCCCGGATTGAATTCATAGACATGATATTCCCCGTTGGAATCCTGAATGATTTCCTGAGTGGGACGGGTCGAGATATCGACAAACTCGCCTGTACTCTCGTCCGTGTAACCGTTTATCATAACATTTGAGACGTTTTGGACGAGAGCGACATTTTCGCCGATGTCACGTTTGTTATAGCCGTAGACGAGTTCGGCGTTGAAGCGGTTCGACTTGAACTGGGCATCGAGACCGCGAACGAGAACTCCCTTGAGCGAAAGCTCGCTGAAATTCGGGTTCGAATCGCCCAGGTGAAGTTTCCAGTGCCGTGTGCGGGCATCGAGATAATAACGGTTGATGGGCTGACGGGCCGGAAGGTCTTCCGAGGTGAGGAATGCTGATTCTTCGCTCGAAAGCATGACTCCCGCTTCCCAGCTCAGCCAGTCCTTTTCACCCGCGAGGCTGACATCGATCTTGTTGTTCCAGAGGGGAACATTTGTCGAATTGTCCGACCGTTCGTCATGCTGGAACCCGGCATAGAAGTTCCCTGTCATGCCCATGGGGAGCTCGAGCTTGGTCTTTACGCGGAATGACCAGATATTCGGCCCGACGATCTGTCCTGCGGTCGATTTTGCATAGATTTCAACCACATGGATACCGTCAGCGAGCGGACGGCGCGGCTCCCACATGACGAGGTTGCCGACAATGTCCGCCTCACGGGTACGGTCACGGTCGTCGATCCTGATGCGGACGGTGCCCATGTCCACTTCACGGTCGGTCTTGTAGAACGACACGATGATCATCTGGTTTCCGGTAACGAGGAGCGTCCCCGGCTCAGGACTCGAGAGAACGACCTCATCGGCGGACTGGTTCACGACATCGTCCATCGATGTAACGAGCGGATTCTCCTGAGCGTCCAGCGCCGGTTCGGTTTTCTCGTTTCCCGAGGTGTCCTGTGCGAGGAGATAGTATTCCACTGTCCCCCGCACACCGAGCTCGCGTTTGAGTTCACGGTAATAAATATCACTGTTGGATTTCATGTCGATGCTGTTGTAATCGATATCGCCCGGTTTCCGATAGAAAAGGGTAACCTTGGAAACCCGTGTATCATCCAGCACCTGTGCCTTGATAACACCCGGTTCGTACCGGTCGTTGTACATATTCGTGCTTATGTACGGCGGCATCGAATCGGCAAAAACACAAGGAGCCCACATGGCCATCAAGAGCAAGGCCAGGATGATACTCATGGGCACTTTGGTATGCTGTCTGCGTATCATGGCTTCATTCACCTCTCTTATGGTATATATGGTCATTTTTCTTCAAGCTCCAGGGTTAATGTCTTTTCATTAGTCCCATCAGGATCCGTGAAAATCAGATCGATTTTTATTTTCTTCTTGGCTTTGGATACCGTAATGGTAACCCCGGCGGGCTCACAATTTGTAGCCTGTGCGATGACATCGGCAGACCCTTCAGCCGTCGGCCGGATGAGTACCCGAGCCTGGCCGCTCACGAGATTGACCTGCGGCGCGTTCGTCCATGTCTTGCCGTTATCCGTCGAGAACTCGAGGATATCGTTCGATGAGGACAGCGATGAAAGCGCGAACGCCGCATTCGAATCCATGCTTCCTGTCTTGGGGTCGGAGGCAAAGATTGTCATGGCGAACGAGGTACCCATTTCGTGGGTGTCGCCCTGCTCGATGTTCATGTTAAGCTTCCAGGACGGTTCAACCTGGTTGGTCCAGCCGGTCATCTGATTGACCTGATCCTGCGAGAGTTTCTGAACCTTCGTTGAATCCGGCGCCTCGCCCGTGCCGACTGTTATGCCCTGGAGTTGGGAGAGGAGTACGGACCCGAGCTGGTTCATGACCTCGACAACACTCTCGACCACCAGATACGATGCTTCGCCGTTGTCAAAGGAAGCGTTGAACTCGGTGCCTCGAACCGATGCCACCGATGTCGGGGTTTCGACATCGTACTTCGAACCCTGAGTTACTTTCGAATAAACTTCTCCTATCATCAGCCGGGTACGTTCACCGGTCGGTTTTCCTCCCGGAGTGGCGCTTTGCGCCTGAACCTCGAGCTCGGTGTTTTCATTGACGAGCACACGGCTTCCGGAGCTGACATAGAGAATCAAGGCTTTGTTTCCTGTTTCGGTCCGGAGCTGGAAACCATTGTAAAGAGGCTGTTTGACTTTAGCTGCCTTCCACTCGGTGCTGGTGTTTTCACGGTACTGCAGGGCGCCGTTGATTCTTTCAACCACTGCGATTACCGTTCCTTCCTGGGCGGACACCACACTCAACATGATAGGAAGCATCATCACTATCGCGAGCGCAATGCCCGAATACTGTAGTATTCTGTTTCTAGCCATGCCTGTCTTTCTATCTTTCGATCTTTTCATCGCGGCCTCACTTTGCGGTCACGTTTACGATTTTATATTTATCGATAATATCCATAAGCTCCGCCGGAGTCAGCGGTCCGGTTTCGGCGAGTATCTGGGTCAATATCTTGTTCGCAAACGGCTCGAATCCGGGATAGTCTCTCAATACGAGCTTGACAGCATCGCTGACCGATGTAATGGTTACTTCCTGTCCACCTCCGCCTTCGACAAAGGGGGTAACGAACCACACCGACTGACTTCTCTGACCGATCTCGTCGCCGCCGACAAGGGCTGCAACGGACCAGTTGTAACGGGCGGCGTACAACAACCCGGGAGCGCTTGTCGAATAGGTATAGGTTGTGGCAGAAACATCTTCGGAATGAATGGTGTTTCCGCTGTCGTCGGTTATGATAATCCTGTACTGGACATTATTTCCGGTTGCGGGTGTGTAACTGTTCCATGTGAATACCGGGAAGATGGTCGAAACCCGGGCATTGATGGGGCTTATCAGGCTGATCTGATCTTCCGGCGATGTGGAGAATGACCAGCTGTCGGAGTTAGCGCCGACAGGATCGCCATGCTCGTTGGCGGGGGTCACATACCATGTGTAGGTTGTTCCCCGTCTGAGTTCCTCGCCGTCATAGGTCCATGATGTTCCCTGAACTGCGCCTGAACGATCCGACCAGTTCGCTTCCTCGTTTGCCACAGTGACTATGTAGTAGTCGTTGGAGCCCTGCCACTGGAATGCCGGTGTCATGGTCGGAGGCGTCGATCCGTCGGCAGGAGAAGACAGGGTTATTTCCGTGGAAGGAAGCGTGAAGGTTGTAAGCGCCGGTTCACCGAGCGGAAGCCCCGCTTCGTCTGTCGTGCGCACTCTCAGGTAGTAGATGACGCCATAGCGGAGCGCCGGCCCATCGGACGGATAGGTGAATGATGTGGTCGTCAGGCCCAGGGCAACGTAAGCATTGGAAAAATCGGCATTGTCGGCAATCCTGAGATTATAGAGAACCGAAGCTCCTCCCGCCTGTGCAGGTGTCCAGCTGACACGGAGCGGGTAAAAAAGGAGCGGCTCGTTGATGGTAGGAGGTGTGAATTTAATGGTAAAGGGCCACACATCGCTCTTGCCTTCATTGGAGGCGCTGATAAAACGTCCGGTGCCGTCAAACGCCTGTACCTGCCAGCAGTACGGTCTTCCTGCGATGAGTTCGCGGCGTGACTGACCGGGATCGAAATCGATTGATGTGGATTTCCATTTTTCGACCGTCCAGATCGGTTTTCTGGTTATCGCATTTTCCTGGGTGAGTTCCGATCCGTTGGTCTCAAACATTTCCCAGAGTTTTATGGTATAATAAATGTCGATGTTTCTTTTGACCGATCTGAGTCTGGACAGGTCGGTGACCTGCGGTGCCTGCCAGGTAAACCGGGGAATGGAAGGAGCATCCTGGGAATTCTGTTCGGGTGAAACCAGTTCGGGAGGCAGCGGATTACGAATCTCTATGCTCTCCAGAATCGGTTCCGCGACAATCGGATCGCCGGAGTTATCGTACCAGCTCTTGGATGCACTGACCGCAAAGGAAAATGTATAGGTTCCTTCGGGCATATATCCGATACGCATTGCCTCGTCAACAAATTTCTGTGACCACCCGCTCGTTATCACCTGATTGGTTTCTTCGGTGAGCATCGTGTTCACAATCGTGTATGTCTGCCCCGGAGCGAGGGATTGTTTAAAATACTGGTCGCCCTCTCCGATTACACGAAGTTCACCGGTGGCGATATCTCCCCAGATTGCATTCGACAACGTAAAATCAATTACCAGACGGTTGACTGTCTTGTTGCCTTCCGGTGTATTGATGATCGTTATCGACCAGAGGTTGGGGTTTGACAGCCAGTCATCTACGGTAAAAAGCGCCGTGGGTAAGATATCGAACCCAAGGCCGGTAACATATGCTGTCATCATAACCTCCGCCCGGCTTGTGATCGGTATCCCCGCAATAAGGGATATCGCAAGCAGCAGGGCGAAGAGCACTTTACCGATTTTCATACCATGCCTCCTCCCGTCAGCCGAATTATTCAAGCCGACATTGATAGAATGTTATGGATAATACAGTATGGGCGATAAATCTATTTTCCGTAAATAACAACATATTGTATCGGTTATGTCAAGATAATTTTATGCGCCGTGCGCCGGAGCGAAGGACAGGAAATTCATACGTTAATTACATCCGAAACCATTATAATATATATCCATAGTGTGCTAAAGATGTATTTTACGTCACATTTTTATAAAAAAAGGTTTATTAACCTGAATAAAAGGCGTATTATCCGGTAAAAAATCCATTCATTAACGCTAATGTATATAGAGAATATGAAAACTGCAAGTTCAATTATGCAGTGTGATAAACTGTGTATTTTTTACCTTCGGGTGCCCGGAGGTATTTTAAAAAGGGAACCGCCGGCGATTTTCCTTGTTCTCCTATCCCGGAAATATGATATATATGTCATGCAGCATGGTGCGGTATGTTCATGAAAACCGTGGAGAACTGAACGGGTCTTTTTCCGTGAGACTGCCATGCCTTTTTTGAAATCGTATTTTGTCTGTCTTGTAAAAATTGCCATTGCCGAGGATGTGATCGGTATTCTTCCCATCTATCTTTTCCTCGTGAAGGAGCTGCCGGAGGACAGGAAAAAGTCGGTGCTCCGTCTCGGACTCCTGACCGCTTTTTCCGTGGGGCTCTTTTTTCTTTTTCTCGGGAAAGTACTCCTCAACGCCATGGAAATAACCATCGAGGATTTCCAGGTCGGCGGCGGGCTTATCCTCGTTCTCATGGGCATCGACGATCTTCTCGGCGAGGAGAAAAAACTCCGCAAGCCCACGGAATCCTTCAGCATCGTTCCCCTCGGGATACCGCTCATCATCGGCCCGGCGGTCATCAGCACCATGATGCTGCTGGTCGATATTCATGGCACCGCGCCATCCCTCATGGCGTTTCTCACCATGATTTTCGTCACCGGCCTCGCCTTTTATTACGGCGTCCGTATCGAAAAAATCCTCGGAAAGAACGGGATCAGAGTTATATCGAAAATAACCATGCTTCTCCTGATCGCCCTCGGAATAAAAATGATCCGCATGGGTGTCATGGCGTTCATTTTTGAAGGGCGATAAATAATGCACTCCCCCGTTCACGGGAGACTCTTTTAACACGCGCCTGCTGAAACGGTGCAGCTCAGTAATTGCCGGCTGCGCCCTTTGCCTTTCCGATTGCTTCGAGGAGGGGCTGGCTGCCATCCATGTAGTCGCTTCCGATAGACCAGATCATCACTCCCCGGAGTTTCTTTTCGCGGGCATAGGCGCACTTGATCGCTATGGACTCCGGATCGTCGTAGAAAATCATCGTGTTTTTCTCGGGATTCACGAGATACGGGACCATGGAGACATCGTCCCATGACCGTGTCCAGCCCTCGTCGAGCCTTTTCACTATATCCCTGTACGATATTCCGTCGCCGCCTGTTTTTGGACCATAAAGCTGCATGGTTTTGAACTGACGGCCGTAGAACGGGAGGCCGAGCAGAATCTTTTCCGGCGGAACGCCCATTTTTTTCGTGAGAAACGCGACGGACGTGTTCACCGATTCCTGGGAACCGTAGAGAGGTGCGTTGTGTCCCGCGACCGCCGTCCACGAGCCGTAGAAATCGTAGGTCATGACATTGAACCAGTCGACCTTGTCTTTGAGCGCGGCATAATCGTTGTGGTCGCCCGACCACGTTCCCGCGGAGACTGCCATGGTGATGAGAAACGGATTCCCGGATTTGTCGGCCGCTTTGCGCAGCTCGTTCACCAGAATGGTGAGGTTACCGCGTTCTGCGGGATTGGCGGGAAACTCCCAGTCGAGATCGATGCCGTCATAGCCGTTCGTCCGGCAGAAATCCATGATGTTCGCGATGAAACGCGCCCTCAGAGCGGGGTCGGCCGTCACAGGAGGGAATCCCGTGCAGTTTCCCCAGCCGCCGAGCGCCACGGTGATTTTTCTCCCGGCGCGGTGGGTTGCCTCGACAAGCCCGGGGTATGCAAAACCTTCCCAGAGCACGATGTTTCCGGCCGAATCCGGCCAGGCAAAGGCATGGATGATGTTTGTGAGAATGCTGAAATTGATTGCCTCGGCCGGATAGCGTTCCTTGCCCCATGCCGGATAATAGCCGAGCACGAGCTCCTGGGCCGAAACGGTGCTTACTCCATCGAAACATGCGACAATCATCAATGTTGCAAGAACGGCTGTACATACCGCGATTTTCATGGTTTCACTCCCCGATTGTTCGAAATGTATTGTTATATCTGGTTATTTAATCAGATTATAATCACTAATATACGAGTATTGTCATTCCCAAGAACGAAGTGAATTGGGAATCCAGTCTTACTATTGCGCTGTCATGAGCATGAGATGATGGATTCCCGTTTTCACGGGAATGACACGGTAACGTGTAAAAATATCTTATTCGTAAGTTTTATGCACTAAATGAATAACCAGATTTTATTCTTTGATCTCTTTGTCCCTGTTTTTCCCGTCACTCGATCGCCGGTCTGATAAGCCGTACCATGTCCGGATCATCCATGTTTTCTCTGGTCACGAGGTAGACACCGGTGTCGATGTGCTGCTGAAAGGGCTTGTGCCTCAGATACGCAGCCGCCGTTTTGACGCCGTCATACCCCATCTTATAGGGATTCTGCACCACGAGACCGTTGATTTCCCCGTCCCGGAGCGCCTGTATGAGCTTTTCGGATGAATCGAAGCCGACGAAGAACACCTTTCCCGCGAGGCCGTAATCCTGGAGCGCCCTGAGACAGCCGAAGGTGCTCGACTCATTGGGGGTGAAGATGACCTCGACATCGCCGAAGCGGTTGAGCAGGTTCTCGCAGGTTCTGTAGGCGCTTTCGGTGGTTGCGCCCGCATACTGGTTATCGGACAGCACCGTTATGCCGGGGAATTTCGACCGTATCGTGGTGATGAAGCCCTCCTCGCGCGCTGTGGAGGATGCCGCGCCTTCCATGCACCTGACCATGATGAGTCTGCCGGAGCCGGAGACGAGTTTTCCGGCGAGCTCGGCGCCGATAACACCGCCGCGGTAGTTGTCGGTTGCAATGAAAGCGATGTGGTCGTTCCCCACGAGATCGGAGTCGACGATCACGGTGGGGATGCCTGTCAGCTTTGCCTCGCGGACGCACGGCAGGAGGGCGCGGTCATCGAGCGGGGCGAGAACGATGGCATCGACCTTTGCCGCAATGAACGATTCGACCGTCTGAATCTGCTCCTCACGGTCGTCCTCCTTTATCGGCCCCTTCCAGATGATGTCCACCTGCTCTTCTTTCGAGGCATCGAGCGCCCCGGCATGAATAGCTTTCCAGAACTCGTGGGTCGAGCCTTTTGGAATCACCGCTATGGTGAGACGGCTGCCGGGTTTCGCGGATTGATCCTGCCCGCCGTTTTTGCCGCATCCCGCGGCGCAGAGAGCGGCAAGCACACCCGCCAGGACTGCTGTATGAACACGCATGGGAGATTCCTTGAAAGAAAAATGTATGATTGAGTTAAAAATATAGGGTTCCTCTATGTATCATGCAAGGTATTTGACAAGTCATTCTGGTTTATACTACAGCCCCCTTTCCCCCGGTGGGAGCAAGGGAAGTCGTTGCGCCACAGCAGGATACTGCCCCCTCCGGAGGAAGGATGTCCGCAGGACAGAAAGGGGGCTACATCCAATAATCCCGACTTTATGATACACCCCGTGTTCCGCTCATTATGTGACATTATGGCGGAAATACCTTCTAAACTGGTAAAAAATGCCGATATAGATAACAGGGAAGCGACAGTAAAAAATGCGGGTGAAGATGTAATTACATATGGGCTATGGAATAGCACACATAAGGTTTTTCTGGCATAAAAGTTGCACTATATAAATATCGGAACGATCCCGGAAAACGGGACGACACTATCATGTTCGAAGGAAGTGATCCGAATGAACGATGTCATGAAAAAACCGCTTATATATTCCGATATAGAAACGCTGACGGTTAAAATGGAGCAAGAGAAGAAGCGTGTCCGCGAGCTTCTGGAGCAGGCCTCAAAAATTTCCTGCTGTTTTCATCCCGGTGCGGACAGAGCGCATGAAACAAAATAAATGGGGAATAATCTTCGCGGCATACTGCTTTTTAAAGGTAACCGTTTCCGAATTATGACGGCCATTCTGGCAGGGAAACTCTGCCACGGCGGCATCTATTCCACCGACACCTCTTCCGTTTTCTCTTTCCCGGAATCCTCATCGACCGAATCGACGCGCGAAAGGCGCACGCTCACGAGGCTCGACAGGCCCGGCTCCTCCATGGTGATACCGTAGAGGTTGTCCGCGGAGGCCATGGTCTTTTTGTTGTGGGTGACCATGATGAACTGGGTCGTTTTTGAAAAATGCCTGATGACACGGAGATACCGGTCGATGTTGGCATCATCGAGAGGAGCATCGACCTCGTCGAGAATGCAGAACGGGCTCGGTTTGACCTGATAGATGGCAAACAGGAGGCTGATAGCGGTGAGCGCCCGTTCGCCGCTCGAAAGCAGGTTGATCGACCGGATGTTCTTTCCCGGGGGACGTGCTGAAATGAGGATTTTGGCTTCAAGGGGGTCTTCGTCCTGTTCGAGTTCGAGATTGCATACGCCGCCATCGAAAAATTCCTGGAAGGTTTTCTGGAAGTTGATGCTGATGAGCTCGAACGTTTCAAGAAACCGCTGGCGGGCGATTTTATTGATTTTCATAATGGTTTCGGTGAGCGTCTTGCGTGCCTCGACAAGATCGTCGCGTTCTCCGGTAAGAAAGTCGAGACGTTTTTTCTCTTCGAGATAGTCGGCCTCGGCTGCCAGGTTCACGTCCCCGATGGCCTGCACCTTGCGCCGCAGGTCTTCGAGGAGGAGCCGCTCCTGCTCGGGATCGAAATCATGGTCGAAATCCGGCTCCGGCATGTCTTCCGGCCTGACGAAGAACTCATCGCCGAGCCGCTCGTATATGGCCTTCGTCCGCATGGAAGCCTGTTCGATCTGGAGTGTATATGACGACTCGCGCCGTGACAGCTCGACCATCTCTCTCCGGAGATTCTGGAGGTCGCGCTCGAGCTCGCTCCTTTTGGTGAGAAGCCCGGCGTGACGGCGCTCAGTCTCGTCCTTGCGGGCTTTTATGCGCGTGTGCTCCGCCGAGAATTTTTCGATATCTTCCCGTATGACGCTCTTGAGACGTCCGGCTTCGAGGCTTTCCTGCTCTGTCTCCTCTATTTCTCCGAGTATGCGGGTCGATGACTGGGCGAGGGCCTCCCTCCGTTCCTGAATGGTTTTTGTTTCACGTTCGAGGGAGGCCTTTTTCTCGGTGAGGGCTGCACGCTCGACGGTATACTCGTTCACCTCCGAGCGGCGCTCTTCGAGCTCGGTCTTGAGCCCGTCAAGCTCCCCGGATATGACCTGAAGCCGTTCCCTGAGCTTCAGAAGTTCCCCGCCCTTTAATGAAATATCGCTTTCAAGTGTTGCGATTTCTGCCGTAAAACCAGCAAACGATTCTTTAATCCGTTCGGCTTCAGCATTGAGATTGGAAAGCATCTCTGCAGCCGCGTCTTTTTTTGCCTCAGCATGAGCTCTCGAAGACTCAAGTCCCTGTACCTGACGAGTAATATCCTCACGGACTTTCTCCTGTTCCCTGATTGTTGCACGTATATAGTCGGCTTCATTCGCCAACAGTTCACGGTTTTCTATGCTTGTTTCCAGTTCCGCCGCGTTTTTTTCCAGTTCTGCCGCACGGCTTTCGAGACGTTCCGTGCGCCCTATGTTCGATGAACTCCCTTCGCCGCCGGTTCTGCCTCCCGCTATGTCGCCGAGGGGGCCAGCCTTTTCGCCCGCCAGTGTCACAAACGTCATCCCGTCGTTCCTGCGCTGAAGCCCGACAGCGGTTTGCAGGGAATCGACCACGATCACACCCGCAAGAAGCCGCGCGACCAGCGGCCTGAACCGGGCTTCCGTCCTTACGAGATCGGCTGCGGGGCCGATGACGCCCTTCGCTTCGGGCACACGATACTCAGGTGCATTCCCCGGGCGGTCGACCGGCAGGAATGTCGCCCTGCCGAGCTCGCCTTCCGACAGAAACCGGATGCCTTCGACCGCATGGCCGCCAGTATCCACGAGGACGTTCTGGAGCCTGTCCTCGAGCGCTGTCTCGATTGCCCGCACATACGTTTCATCGGCTGCGATAACATCGCCGAGCACGCCGAGCACCCCGTTCTCGCGCCGTTTCGGGTCAGCCGCGTTCCGCACGCCCTCCGAGTATCCGGCATAGGTTCGCGCGATTTCGGCGAGAAAATCGTGCTCGGTCCTGAGTTTTGTCTGCTCCTCGCGGAGAACCCTGATCCCGGTGTCGGCTTCTTCGAGCGAAGCCGTGACGACTTCGAGGGACGTTTTCAGCTCCCCGAGCCGCTCGTCGATTCCGGCGGTCCAGTCCTTTGCGAGCTCCATCTCGGCGTAGATGCGGCTCAGCTCGGAGTCGGCGGATGCAATGGTTTTTTCGAGCTCCGCGGACCGCTCGCCGATTTCAGCGAGCCGTTTCCGCCCGCTTTCGCCCCACACCTTCACCGTTTCGAGCGACGACCGCTGTTCGGCCTGCACGTGCTCAACACGGCGGTATTCCTGTTCGATCTTCCCGTATTCCCCGCTCTTTTCACTGACACGGGCCTCGAAAACCCTGTAATGTTCGATGAGCTTGCCCGAGTCACGGTTCACGACATCGAGCCGTTCCCTGACCGCCGCAAGGTCCTCGGCCATGCGGCCATGACTTTCCGCGAGCTTTTCGAGGGATGATGCCACACGCCGCGACTCCTCGCGGGAATGTTCGGCGCGCTCGCCGAGGAACTCGATCCGTGACCCGAGACGAGCAAGCTCCTTTTCCTTCTCGCCCATGGCGGTGAGATTGGCGGTGAATACCCCGGCAATCTCTTCGAGCTCCTTCTCCATGGTCACGATGTCGAGGGAAAGCTGCTCGCTTTCGGCTGAGAGCTGCGATGTTCTGGTCTTCATGGATTCCGAGGTTTCCTGCACACCGGCGAGGCTGTTTCTGGCCTCCTTTGCTGTTTCCCCGAGCTTCCCGAGCTCGAAAGCGGCAATGGAAATCGTGCGCTCCCTGATATCCGTCTTGAGCTTGCGGTACCGTTCCGCCTTGGATGCCTGGCGCTTGAGGGAATCGACGCGGCGTTCGAGCTCGGCGATGATATCCCCGACGCGGTTGAGGTCGTCCTCGATGCCCGCGAGCTTGCCGAGGGCAGATTTCCTCCGGGCCTTGTACTTGGTGACCCCGGCGGCTTCCTCGAAGATATGGCGGCGGTCTTCGGTCTTGTCGGAGAGGATCGAGTTGATCATGTTCTGCTCGAACATGCTGTAGGAGTCGGTGCCCATGCCGGTGTCCATGAAGAGATCGTTGATGTCGGAAAGGCGGCAGGAAGTGCGGTTGATCATGTAGTCGGATTCGCCGGTGCGGAAAAGCCTGCGGGTGATGGTGATCTCCGGCATGTCGAGGGGCAGTCGCCGGTCCTCGTTGTCGAGTGTGAGGCTCACCTCGGCGATACCGAGCTGGCGGCGGCTGTCGGAGCCCTTGAAGAGCACATCCTCCATGCGGTCGAGACGAATCTGCGTCGGGCGCTGCTCGCCGAGCACCCAGCGGATGGAGTCGATGACGTTCGTTTTGCCGCACCCGTTGGGGCCGACAACGGCGGTGATGCCGCCCTCGAGCCTGAGGTCGAGCTTTTTAGCGAATGATTTGAAGCCGAAAATCTCGAGCCGTTTGAGTTTCATCCGTCTCCCGTACGCACAAAAAGGGGGATATGTAGTGTGAGCTCACCCAGTACAATACTATATATTGGGGATAACGTCAAGTAAAAAATGAAGAAGAAAGGCATAAGGCACAAGGCATAAGGCATAAGGCATAAGGCACAAGGGGAAAAGAAAAAAGGGACAGAGGGACAAAGTGAGAAAAAGAAAAAAACAAGGCACTGAGGGAAAAGAGAAGGGGGAAAAGACCATTTTCCGGAGGTGATGCGACAGACCAAACGAATTTTCAGTTCCCCTGTCCTCTCTCTCCGTTTCGATAGAGCGGCAGAACGGTGTGTCGGACAACACCTCCGAATATACAATCATTATGGCTCAATCCCTTGATATATCAGGTAGTTATCCCCCCTTCGACAAGGGGGGTGTCGCTGAAAGCGACGGGGGGATCTTTCCCGTACGAACGATCGATGTCGAGCATTGAAAATAGAAATCTGTGACACTGTATTTTATCAGTGAAATCAGTTAATCATAGATATCAGTGGTTCAGACACTATATTTACGAACGTTGTTCTGTATGCTTTAAAGAGTCCCGAAAGGGACTTTTCTGTAATAGCCCGGCATTTCAATACCGGGCATATCTCATTACCGGCTTCAAGTGTAAAAATGGCTTGATTTAGCGGTTACATGGTGATAAACTACCGATAAAATCATAAGAATATTTTTACGCAGAGGATTATCCCATGAATATAAAAAACCTGCCGCTGGTTTTACTGATTTTCCTGCTGTTCCCCGTCATCGCTTCGGCTCAGGAGGTCATTCCGCTCCCCGATCCGAAAATCCGCGGAGAGCTCATGAAAGCTCTGAACAACCGTGCCACGCTTAAAAAGTTCAGCACGAAGGAGCTGTCGATGCAGACCCTGTCCGAGGTTCTGTGGGCGGCATTCGGTGTCAACGATAAACGTACCGGGCGGAGAACCGCGGCCACGGCGTTCACTGTCAGGGAAATGCTCCTGTATGCGCTGACGAAGGACGGCGTATTTTTGTACGATGCCCCGAAACAGGCCTTGATAAAGATAACCGGCGAGGATGTGCGGAAACTTGTCTCCACACAGGAATATGCTGTGAACGTTCCCCTCCATATCATCTATGTCGCCGATTACAATATTTCGAAGGCACGGTATCCGGTATGGGGACAACCGTCCATGGAAGAGTACTCGACCATGCATACGGGGCTGATCGCGCAGAACGTTTATCTTTACTGTGCGGCGCATGGGATGGGTGCGGTGATACGGGATGTGGGCGGAGAAAAGCTCCGTGAAAAACTCGGGCTCGATCCGAACCAGAAAATAATTGTATCGCAGGCTGTGGGTTATCCGGGGAGCAGTAAATAGGGTGCGTTCCCAATGACCGTTTTGGTATGCGACAGAGCGGCGAGCCGGGAAACACCATCGATTAAGTGGCCATTATGGCCCAATCCCTTGATAAATCAGGTATTTATCCCCACTTCGACAAGGGGGGTGTCGCTGAAAGCGACGGGGGGATCTTTCTCGCACGAACGATCGGCGTATTGAATTACGCATATAAACGTATGACAGTTGTTTCTACTCCGATTTTTTCTTTTTCTCTTCCTTATCTGAATCGATGGTAAAGCCGATATTTTTCGTCGTGCTCTCCGGTGAAATGGTGCCGAACTGCTTCTCGAACCGTTCCACGGAATCGGACAGCGACTTGAGGAATCCCTTGGCATTCATGGGATTCATGACAACCCTTGTGACCACTTTTCCCCGCGAATTACCCGGCAGAAACCGTCCGAAATCGAGGACGAACTCCGAGTTGTTGGTCGCGATGAACGCTATGTTCGCATAGATACCGTCCGCCACATCATCGGTTATCTCGATCCTGACCTGACGGTTCTGCTGTGGGCTCTCGGTCTGCTGGCTCATGACACCTCCCTGTCGTTATTCATAAAATTCACGGTTAAAATCTGTAAAGAAAAATAAAAATGCTGTAACAGCTTGCCTTTGTGTCTTCATCGGGCGTAATCTATTTCCCGTTCCTCTCCTTCAGAATCTCGTCGATGATCACACGGGCGCAGACGGCGAGAAAGGCTTTTCCGGCAAAATGCGTTTCCCTTTTATCCGTTTTCGACCGGACGAAGGTATCTATCGCCCGTATCGATGCCCGGACTCTCGGCTGCTCATACCCTTTGCTTTGTATGCCGAGGGCGAACTCGGACGACCGTTCGAGAAAAGCAGCCGTATCGTTCCCGGCAAAGGCGGTGAGCATACCCTCGACCGGGGGTATCAGTTCGGGTACGATGGGACTGCGGCTTTTTTCAAGCAGAACGAGCGTCCGTTCGAGGTATTCTTCCAGGGATGCAACAGCGTGAGTGGCTCCCTGGGAGATCATCGGGTAAAAATCGTTCACCATACCGAGCATCTCCGCGACGGCGTTGAGGGTCTGTTTTCGTATCCTCTGTGAAGCGAACATCTCCCGGCTGCGGAGAATATATTCCACCGCATCGAGTGTTCCCCTCCGCGCAAGGGTGTCGGCAAGCGCGGTGAAGGTGACCGGATCTTTTACCGTCTTCACCATGTCAATGAGCTTCTCGTCGACCTCGGCGCCCGAAAAATTCCCGAGCGCCTGTATTGCCGCCGCACGAACGCCCGGATTCGTGTCGCTGAGAGCACCCCACACTGCCTTGCGCGATTCCGGTGTGTCGATCCTGCCGAGCGAAGAAGCCGCCTCGCCCCTGATATCCGATTCGGGGTCGCGGACAAAACGGGCGAGCGGGCCCACAGCCTCGGGATGCATTACCTCACCGATGCTCGATGCCGCCTGACGGCGGACGACAGGGCTGATATCGGTCAGCGAGTTGATGAGCGAATCGAGCGCCATGGCTCCGCCCGACCTGCCGAGTTTCTCGATGGCGTCCGCTCTCGGCTCCTCGTGGGTCGACTTTTCGAGCACGAACAGGTTATAGGCAAGAGAAATGGGATTGTGCCGGAAAATCTGGTCGACGAGCACGGTGGCCGGAACGGGTTTCTTCCCGCGGAGCCGTCCAAGCAGCACGAACGCGATGAAATAGAACACGCTGACCGCAATCAGCGCGAGCTTTATGTTCATGATGGTGAAGTGCCAGACGGTAAAACGGACCTGTTCGGACATTTCCATGATTCCTGCGCCGAGTTTGGGGCCGATCGCCATCGAGAGAAACACGATCACCGACCAGCACACAAGGTAGGCGGGTGAACGCTCGTCTTTCGGAATGATGGTGAAAAGATGCGTGCTCGCGCCTAAAATGACCCCCGATATGCCGATCCCATACACCATCATGACCGGGATAAGGAGCTGGTGATTGAACGATTCGACGGTGAGCCAGATGAGCGGGATGAATATGAGCGGTACGAGACTGAGGCTCATGGTCGGACGGGTGCCGAATTTCTGGATATAGCGCGGCCAGAGCGCATATCCGACAAGCATGAAGAAAAACTGGCAGTTCTGATAAAACGCCACCCGAGAGTAGGACAGGTGGAGCTGCCTGATCAGGAGGACGTTGAGATTGGGAAGGGCGTTGTAATATCCGATGCTCCATGCGCCGTAACAGAGGCTGAAGATGATGAACTGCCTGTCGTTTTTAGCGATGCTGATGATATCCCCGAAGCTCAACGGTTTCCTGCTCACTTCGGCGGGAAACCGGACAGGGCTGAGGGAGAAATACGCGGCGACCACCATGGCTATGCCGATTCCGAAAACAAGATAAAATCCGTTGAGGCCGCTCATGACATCCACGACCTTCCCCGCGACGGTGAGCGAGACTATCCCGGCAATCTGGGACATCATGATCCTTCGCCCGATGTAGGAAGCGCGGATGCTGTCCGGTATGAGAGCCCCGTACCATGCGTTGAGGAGCGGATTGACGATATGGGAGAATGCGGCGGACATCATGATGATGAGCGGAATGATCCGTATCAGCGAGTCGCGCGAGATCGACATCGACAGCACGATGATCAGGGTGAGGATCAACCCTTCCATGGCGCCGAAAATTATGACGAGCCATTTCTTGTTTTTAAAACGGTTGGTGACAAGATGGCTGATTATCTGGATGAGCCCGGTGAGGTAGAGAAAACAGATGAAATTCGAAGGCGTGGATTCGCTTGCGCCGAGCGCAAGCACAAACCCGATGAATATGGGGGAGCTGGCGAGCGTTGTCTGCCAGTAGCCGCCCATGAAGACGATCCAGTTGAAAAACCCCCTGAGACCGGTGTTGATCTCGGATTTGGAATATGTAAGCGCAGAGCCGGGCATAATTCGTAAACTCAGACTCTCCCGTGAGCAAGGTCAATACGAACAGTGAAGGTGATGAGTAAAAAATATGAACAGGAACGGAGGGAGTCAATCGTTCTTTCCGAGAAAGGCCCGTAAATGCTCTCTGCCCTCACCCTCCCGACTCGCTCTCCCCTGCGTCTCGCGGGCGAAGGAGGGCCTCAAAACATACCCGATTTTGGCCCTCTCCTTTCAAGGAGAGGGAATCGAAGGGTGAGGTTTGCTTTTATCCCCCGAAGTTTATGACGGGCATGTTCGCTGTGTATGATCTTGAAAAAACGCAGGGTTCAGCTGCGACCGGTCATATTCCCGTTTTACTGTGCGGCGATCCGCTCTTGCGCGGCTTCGATGATCATCCGCAGAAGATCGGCATACCGGAGACCGTCGAACCCGGCCATGATATTCACCTTGCCGTCCCAGCACCAGCCGGGATTGGGATTGACCTCAAGAAGCTTGATCGTTCCCTGGCTGTCGGTTCTGTAATCGAACCGGGCATAATCGCAGCATCCGAGACGTTCGAAAAGCTTGACGGAATAATCGATCAGCTGACGCTGTATGTCTTCCCCGAGGTTGGCGGGCTTGTAAGAAACCTGTGTCCAGTAGGGCGATTCGGGGTCCCACTTTGATTCATACCCGAGAATCTGCGGAAGGCCAGCTTCCAGTCCCGAATAATCTACTTCGAGCGGACAGAGCGTCCTGTATGTCAACCCCGGATTTCCGATAACACTGATGGAATATTCCGGGCCGGTCAGAAATTCCTGCACAAGGATGGAACACTGGCCGTATGTTTTCCGTAACCAGTCCACATAATTCATGAGTTCCATGGTGTCGTTGACGACCGCATCCTTGGTGATTCCCATGCTGCTGTCACCGAAATTGGGCTTGATGAGCGCG
Source organism: bacterium (assembly GCA_021372535.1). Taxonomy (NCBI): domain Bacteria; species bacterium. The sequence continues at coordinate 26,008 of JAJFUH010000206.1, read as the reverse complement.
GGAAATGTTGCCGGCAGGGTCACCGCTATGTCTTCCGGTCCGAGAACCGATTCGAGGGGAACCGGTATTTCGAGGGATTCCGCGACCGCCCTGGTCAGATTCTTGTCGTAACAGAGCCCGAGACAGGCCGGACCCGCTCCGGAATAGGGGACATCGAGCATTTCGAGAACAGAGGGCACATGGAGCTCCATAAACGGGTTGTTCCTGAATCCCTCGTCACAGAGATTGAACACAAACTGGGGCGGATTTTTGAGAAGAGTACGGATAAGATTCTGATGGTTGTCCATATATGTGAATGTATAATCATCGAGCTCTTCGAGCGCCGATTTCAGTCTCAGGATGGTCTCAAAATCCTCGCTGTTGAATTTCCCGTTCAGCTTGACACGGTCGGGAAGGGTGGGATCACCCATGAGTACGGTGACATGAGGAAACAACGGCGCTTTTTTGCGGGTCATTTTCACCACCCGTTTCGGCGCCTGTGCGGTGAGGATGAGACGGTGAGCCATCATTCCGAGGTCCTGACCCCTCGTGGAGTCGGATTCGATCGTGCTGTGAAAATGCACCAGACGGTAACCGCACGTATCGAGGAGACTCTCGAGCTGATCACGGGTGTAGAGACGTTCGGCATAGAACTGGTCGGCGAGCACTCCTTTTTCAGCATGCGCTATCAACTCGCGCGATACGATTCGCTCACCGTCCTGGGCAAGAGCGCGCTCACGGCAGACGAAATGATTCTGGTCTATCCACTCCCAAGAACGGGGTTCGAAATGATCGTGCATCCATTCGCCATCGACAACATCGAGTACAAGGATCCCATTGGGAATAAGAAGGTTCGTAACATTGTTCAACAGCATCTCGTCGTCGCTCTTCTGCTCAAAATACCCGAACGAGTTGCCGAGCAGCATCACACAGTGAAACTGTTCACCCTGGAAACGAACTCTGCGGGCATCACCTTCACGGAATGTTATGGAGAGCTTTTCGGATTTTGCACGTTTCCGGGCAAGCCGAATAAGGTAATGCGAACGGTCGATGCCGGTTACGTTACGGAAGCCCCGTCTTCCCAGTTCCATTGAATGCCGCCCCTGACCGCAGCAGAGATCGAGAATATGGTCATTGGGTTCCAATGCTGCAATCTGCATGACAAGGTCGATGTCACGTTTCGTGTTGTCAGGATTTTCAACGACATCGCCATCGGTTTTAAGATAGAGAGAGTTGAACAGTGTCTTCCACCATTCGGATGGAAGATGACGTTCCAGGTCTGAGACAGGTCCCCAGGTTCTCGTTATGGCGGGAACGGTTTTGACAGATTTGCCCTTTTGCCCGTTAGGGATTTTCTGATTCAATTTGTGCCACCTCTTTTTTCTATATCATGAATTTATAATTAGAAAAAACATGAAAGAGTATATCCTTTTTTTTCATGAACTGCAAGCAAAAAATATCCATTCCGGGAAAAAAATTTCCCAAGAGAATGAAAGATATAAATTATTATTATACAATTTGTTATAGAAATAGCCCCGACGGGAGTCACGATCATGTGTTTTACTGCCGTACCGATTTTCAAATTACGGTCCGTTCCGGATGCGGAGTAGTGTTCACAAACGACAGCAAGAGGGGGATTACCGCCCGAGTCACGCTTTCTCGTTCCGGTAAAAAGAGGGTCAAAGGTTGTGCTCGGGTAAAGGATGGAATAAAGCAGGATCAGACCGACAGGAGGAGAAAGAAATCCGGTTATTCAATGAGGGCATAAAACTTATGGATGAGATGTTTTGCCTGTTACTGTGTCATTCTCGTGAAAGACATCACCCTCGAATCTTTAATCGGGGGGGAATCCATCATCCGATGCTCATGACAGAGGTATGTTGATACTGGATTTCCAATTCACTTCATGCCTGGGAATGACAATACTCGCACAATAAATCAGTGATTATGAGCTTATTGAATAACCGGAAAAATAAAAAGCTCCAGGAGAAATACCATGGAGCTTTTTTTGCTAAAAAAAGTTATCTTATGCAAGTTCACTGAGAATCGAAGCCATTATATTTTTGACACCGCTGTTCTCGAGAGAATAATAGACGACGTTGCCGTTCCTTCTCGATCTGAGAACCCCTCTGGACTTCAGGATGCTCAACTGCTGTGAGGTAAGGGACTGCTTGGTTCCCAGTGTTTTAACAAGCTCGCCTACAGAACGCTCGCCGCTCATGAGAATGTTGACAATCTGAAGCCGGACAGGATGAGCCACTGCTTTTAATGTTTCGGACATTTTCTCGAGCTCGTTTTCTTTGATCAGGTCTGATGATGATGAACGTACCACGTTATTCCTCCGTCAATCTGGTTAATAATTACAGGCTAATACAATGTAATATGCTAATATACTATAAATATCGCGGAACACAAATAAAATAATTTATTTTTTTTTAAATTTTTAAATTTTCTTTCAATAATTGTATATTTTTAAAAAAAATATGTATATAAAATATTTTCTATTTCATATAATTTCGGGCATTTTTTAATAATGCAGTGCCGAGCCATATGCTGCGAGGTATAGCTGATGAGAAACTCACCCCCGTCGCAGTAAGGCTTCTTCTCTCTTTCGCATTTTTTAAACGTTTCTGTCAACTCTTGTCTTGAAGTGGAACGATTACCGGTATATATTTGGGTTTAAGGAGGTAAATCATGGAGCATGATGCATACAGGGAAGCCGGTGTCGATATCGATGCCGCAATGGCGACAAAACGCACCATAAGGGACATGGTCCGCTCGACCTTCAGGCCCGAAGTCCTTACCGACATCGGCTCGTTCGGCGGTCTTTTCAAACCCGACTTTTCGGGGATCGTCAAGCCGGTGCTGGTCTCTTCGGCCGATGGCGTGGGCACAAAACTCAAGGTGGCATGCATGACCGGCCGTCACGACACCGTGGGAGCCGATCTGGTCAACCACTGCTGCAACGATATCCTTGTGATGGGTGCGCGCCCCCTGTTTTTCCTCGATTACCTGGCATATTCCCGTCATGACGATACCATGGTCTGTTCGGTGATTTCGGGGATGACCCGCGCATGCAGGGAAAACCGCTGCGCCCTCGTCGGGGGTGAGATGGCCGAGCTTCCCGATGTTTACCATCCGGGAGAATACGATCTTGCGGGAGTAATCGTCGGTGTCGTGAGCGAACAGCGTATTCTGGACGGTTCGCGGGTGTCCGATGGCGACCGTATCCTGGGGCTGGCATCGACCGGTCTCCATACAAACGGGTATTCCCTGGCGCGCAGGCTTTTGTTTCAGACAGCGGGTCTTGCTCCCGGGGATATGCTGCCGGGAACCGAAACCACAGTAGCGGATGCCCTTCTCGCGGTACACCGCTCGTACGGTCCTTCCATACTCCCGTTCCTCGATGATACCACCATTCATGCAATGGCGCACATCACCGGCGGGGGATTCACCGGAAACATCGACCGGACTCTTCCGGGACACCTCGATGCGCTCATCGATCTGGACAGCTGGCCTGTCCCGCCTCTGTTCCGGTTCATGGCGAAAACAGGCGGTCTCAGCGAAAAGGAGCTGTACCGTACGTTCAACATGGGAATCGGCCTGACAGTCACCGTGGGCGCGAAGGATGCAGCCGCAGCGGCGAATCTTCTCCGTTCATCGGGCGAAGAAGTTTACGAGATAGGCCGTGTTGTGCCCGGGTCACGGGAGGTTCGTCTTGTTCACGGCGATGCATGAACGGAATCCGTTCCTTGTTTACTGTGGCCCCGCCATAGGATACGGAGTGATCATTTTCGGCATGTCTTCACTGCCGGGGAGCGCCATCAGGCTGTACCCTTTCCCGTATTTCGACAAGCTGCTGCATGTTCTGGAATTCGGGCTTCTGGGAATATTTCTGTACAGGGCATTCCGTCTCTACCGGCCTCTGCGGCATCCGTACATGCTGTCGCTGGCGGCGGGCATCCCATACGGCGCGCTCGACGAGATTCACCAGCTCTTTGTGCCGGGCCGTCAGTGCGATATTGCTGATTTTGCGGCGGATGTACTGGGAATAGCGCTTTTTGCGGCGATGTCATCCCGCCAGCACCGGAAAGATTCACAAAACATCACACGATGATCCGAATACACAATTCGGACAGACAGAGGAGAATTGCATAAAAAAATCTTGAAAAAAGAGATTTTTTTTACGAAAAACATCATTTTTTCAAATATGCCGTTCGTTTGAATATTAAAATGTCCTTGACATACTGTTCCGAGAGTATTATAAAAGTCTGATAGAATTTTTTAGAATACCAGGGAAGACAGACAATGGATCAAAGTTTCGAGTCGCTGGTCAGTAAGCTCAACAAAATCGGAATTGCGCTTTCCTCCGAGCACAATCTCGGCAATCTTCTCGATCTGATCGTGCGGGAAGCGAGATCGTTCACCCGCTCGGACGGCGGAAGTCTCTACATACGGGATGGCGATGAGCTCTCGTTTGAGGTTGCCCAGAACGATACGTTCACCCGCCGGTTTGGAAAAGTTCCGTTCAAATCCATCAAAATTCCCATAAGTCACAAGAGCATAGCCGGATATGTACAGTCGACCGGTGAAATCATCAACGTTTCCGATCTCGACGAGGTTGGCGACGATGTTCCGTACAGCCTCAAGACCATGCGCGAATTCGATCAGAAGATGGGGTACAAGTCGGTCTCCATGCTCGTGGTGCCCATGCGCAATCACAAGGACGAGATCATCGGCGTTCTCCAGCTCATAAACGCCCTCGATTCAAACGGGAATCCCGTACCGTTCAACAAGGACCTCGAAGAGCTCGTAATCTCGCTTTCCTCACAGGCTGCGGTGGCAATCTGTAATTCACGGCTGATACAGGATATCAAGAATCTGTTCGAAAGCATCGTCACCTATTCGGCACAGGCAATCGATGCCCGAAGCCCGCATACCGCCGGACATTCCGAACGCGTCTCGAAGCTTGTCATGCTTCAGGCGGAATGTATAAACAGGCAGACAGGTGGACCCTTCGCCGGTGTGACCTTTTCGGCGGAAGAGCTCAACGAGCTGCGGATCGCATCGCTCCTTCACGACATCGGTAAAATCGGTGTTCGGGAAAGGGTGCTCGATAAAGTCAACAAACTGTCGGATGACAGAATCGAAGCCATTGTCAACAGATTCAGCTTTGTCAAGCGCGATATCGAAAACCGGGAGAATCTCCGCAAACTGAACACGCCCGATCGTTCTCCCGACGATGACAGGAAAAATGATGCTGTTACAGCCGCGGCGCTTGCCGAAGTCGACTCCGACCTTGAATTGATCCTCAGCCTGAACCGTCCTAAATATTACTCCGATGAGGAAGGCGAGCGTCTGAAAACAATCGGGCAGAAAACGTATGTCGATTGGGCCGGAATCGAGCAGCCGTTACTGACCCCTTTCGAACTGGACAACCTCCTCGTACGGAAGGGCAACCTTACCCAGGAAGAGCGCACCGAGATCGAAAGTCATGTTTTTCATACCCTTAAAATTCTCGAAAAGATACCGTTCACCGAAGAGCTCGTGCGTGTCCCCGTCATAGCCGCAACCCACCATGAAATGCTCGACGGCACCGGATATCCGAAGAAGCTCGCTGCCGGGGATATCCCCCTTCAGGCGCGGATGCTCGCTGTTGCTGACATCTTCGATGCGCTGACCGCCAAGGACAGGCCATACAAACCTCCGCTGCCGCTGAACATCACCGAGAAAATTCTGCGCGAGGAAGCCGACCACGGCAGACTGGACAAGGACCTGGTCGAGCTGTATTTTTCCGAGGAAATCTACAAGGACTTGTAATCCGTCGTAATACATCCCCTTTACATGCCGGGTGCATCCCTTTTTCCTTACAGGCGTTCAATAACCATATTACACGTTTTGCTCCGATAATCTCTCTATCCCAGTGCGGAGAAATGGCGCATTTCCCTATTGATGGCTCGTTCCGGCAGGGAGCGTGAAAACCCATGATACAGCATGAATACGAACGTTTACAGGAGCTGCTGAAGCTGAGCACCGATCTCGCCGAGGTCAAGGACTTCGATGTGCTCATGGAGCGGATACTCAAGGCAGCCCGTGATTTTGTCGGCTGCGATGCGGGTTCTATCTATATCAGGGAAGGCAACCGGCTTAAATTCAGCTACACGCAGAACGATACCCTTCAGTCAAGGCTCGAAACGGGAAGGAAGCTCTTATACAATACCTTCACGGTTCCCATCAGCAACGAATCCATCGCGGGTTATGTGGCGCTTACCGGCGAGATGCTCAACATTCCGGACGCTTACGCGCTCAGCGGCAGTCTCCCGTACCGTTTTGACAGGAGTTTCGACGAGAACGCCCGTTACCGTACCCTCTCCATCCTCACCGTGCCGCTCAAGAAGAACAACAATCAGGTCATCGGCGTTCTCCAGCTCATCAACGCCAGGTCAAGCGAGGGAACGATCATCCCCTTCGATCCCGGAGTGGAATTCTATGTCACGTATTTTGCCAGCAACGCGGCGGTCGGCCTCGAACGGGCGCAGCTCATGAGGGGTATTCTGCTCCGCATGATAAGCATGGCGGAACTCCGTGACCCGAGCGAGACAGGCATCCATGTCAACCGGGTCGGAGGTTATTCCGTGGAAATATTCGACGAATGGGCGCGTGAAAACGGGCTATCCCGGACGGAAATCGACAAACAGCGCGACACGCTCCGTATGGCCGCCATGCTCCACGATGTGGGGAAGGTTGCCATATCCGACACGATTCTCAAAAAACCGGGCCGTCTCGACGTAGAGGAATTCGAAACCATGAAGATGCATACCGTGCTCGGGGCGCGGCTGTTTCTGAACACGTTTTCGGACCTCGAGGTTGCGGCGCGGGATGTCGCGCTCAATCACCATGAAAAATTCAACGGCGCCGGGTATCCGGGGCATGTCGATCCCTTCACGGGGAAGCCGGTTCCCGGTAAAACGGACAGCGACGGCAGGCCCCTCCCGAAACGGGGCGAAGACATTCCGCTCTTTGGCCGCATTGTCGCGCTCGCCGATGTCTACGATGCGCTCTCGTCACAGCGGTCGTACAAGAAAGCTTTCGACGAAGACCGCGTTCTGTCGATAATCCATGAAGAGAGCGGCAAACACTTCGACCCGGAAATAGCCGCCGCGTTTTTCTCCGCGCTGCCCTCGATACACGCGATCAGCCGGCGCTACGAATAAAAGCATACCGGACGGCATATCTTACCGGCAAGAGAACGGTTCCATGTCAGTTCGGGTTCTCAACGCACATTTATCCTGATTAATGTATCAATTTGAATTTTATTCTCACAAAAGATCCCCCCTGTCTTCCGGCATCCCACCTTTTTAAGGGGGGAGCGGCTTTTAGGGCACTTTCTTCATCTCCCTTTCTTTTTATAAGGGAGATACAGCGAAGCCGAGGGGGATCAATCATGTTAGCAGATTTAACCGTATAACCGGATTTATTTAATATACGTTTTCATCTTTTATTGTCACAATCTATGTTCATGAGAATTATTCATGAAAAATATTACCACAAAGGCACGAATAGACATAAATTATTATTTATACTATCATAAGTAATCGTTCAAATCTTTAATATATCCGCGTTCTGTCAGATTTTGTGAATGGGAAGGATCAGACTGAAAACGGGAAATAACGAAAAAAATTATGAACATTAATCAAGTTTTATTCTTTTATTTCGATACTATCTTTATATATTAGAGGGACGGGCAGAAAAAAGACGGCACTGTGCCGCCGGACTCCATTTACGATGGCCGGAGACGGGCGGCGGATTGGTTGTGTATTATGAACGTTGATGCACAGCAGCACCTGAAAGAACTCATCTTCCTCAGCTGTGAGCTGGCCGAGGTAAACGATTTTGACGTTCTCATGGAGAAAATCCTGAAATCCGCCCGTGAATTTGTAAACTGCGATGCGGGTTCCATCTACATAAAACGTGAAAACAACCTCGTCTTCAGCTATACGCAGAACGATACTCTCCGGAAGAATCTCGCTCCCGGCCAGAAGCTCATCTATACAACCCATACCATTCCCATAGACAACAATTCGATTGCCGGATATGTCGCCGTGACGGGGAAAAACCTCAACATTCAGGATGCATATTCCCTGCCGCCGAATCTGCCGTTCCATTTTGACAAGAGTTATGACGAGCTTTCCCACTACAACACCCGATCCATCCTGACAGTCCCCCTGAAAACGAGCAGCGGCGATATTGTCGGTATTCTTCAGCTTATCAATGCGCTCAATCCGCGCGGCAAAGCTGTTCCGTTCAGGGAGGAATTCGAGCCCTATGTCGATTACTTCGCCAACTGCGCCGCAAACGCGCTCGAACGGGCTCTTCTCACGAGGACAATTCTTCTCCGTCTCATCAAGATGACCGAGCTCCGCGACCCGAACGAGACAGGAGACCATGTCCGCCGGGTTGCCGGTTTCTCGCTCGAGATATACGAAAAATGGGCGAAAAACCATGGCATTTCCCATAAGGAGATACTCCATTCTGCGGATATCCTCCATATGGCCGCCATGCTCCATGATGTGGGGAAAGCCGCTATTTCCGACCTGATTCTGAAAAAACCGGGAAAGCTGTCTCCCGATGAATACGAAACCATGAAACGGCACACAATCTTCGGCGCCCAGCTTTTCAGCAGCCCGACCTCCGAGTACGAAAAAGCCGCCCAGATTGTCGCCCTCAACCACCACGAGTGGTTCGATGGCACCGGATACCCGGGTCATGTGGACCTGATGACCGGTTTGCCGCTCGAAGGGCATACCGACAGCAGCGGGAAACCGCTCCCGAAAATGGGCGGGGAGATTCCCATTTTCGGCCGTGTGGTCGCGCTCGCGGATGTGTACGATGCCCTTTCGTTTCAACGCATCTACAAAGATGCGTGGGATCAGGATCGTGTTATGGCGACGATTCAGAGTGAGCGGGGAACCCATTTCGATCCCGAGGTCGTGGACGCTCTTTTGGAAAGCCTTCCTGTTATCCGCAACATCGCCGAGCGGTATTCGTAATGTTCGTGCCTCTGTCCTTTCACATATCGGAGCATACCGGATGAAGCGTCTGATGATCATGATGTTTGCCGTCGCGGTGTGCCTGTTTTACGGCTGTGCGGCGCGGACGAAATTCACGCCGCTGTTCGACGGCAGAACCCTCGATGGATGGGAAGTCAGGGAGGGACCCGCGGATATCTGGGAGGTCGGGGACGGCGTCATAATCCTCAACGGGGAGGGACATGAACGGGGCTGGCTCGGCACAAAGGGGCGCTACAGGAATTTCGTGCTGTCCTGCGAATGGAAAATCGCGGTGGACGGCAACAGCGGGATTTACCTCCGTATGGCGGACGATCCCGACCAGAATCCGGCCTATGACGCTATCGAGATTCAGATTTGCGACGACAGCGGGCCGTCATACCTCGGGAAGGACCCCATCGAGCTGAGCGGGGGCATCTACGCCGTTGTCGGAGCATCGAAACGGATGTTCCGCGGCCCGGGTACATGGAACAGGTTCGTGATAACCTGCATCGGCCCGAAAATCACACTCGAATACAACGGGGAAACAGTTCTCGATATCGATGCGCGGACATACCATACGCCGTTCAGCTGGTTCGACCGGATGCGGCAGCCGCTCTCGTCGAGACCCCGCGAGGGTTATATCGCCCTCCAGACCCACGGCTCGAAAGCGTGGTTCAGGAATATCGGGATACGGGAGATAAAATAGAAGCAGTCCTCCGAAACGGCTCTCTTCGTTTGTACATGACGAAATATTTCATTGCGTATATTTTTGAAATAGATGCCGAAACGAGTTCGGCATGACCGTCATCCTGAACTCGTTTCAGGATATATTCGAATTATATTGTCACGTGTAAATCACTGTCTTCTATTTCATGAGCACGAGCTTCCTCACCATGTTTTTCCCTCCCGCCTGGACCGAGCAGATGTAGACCCCGCTGCTCACATCCCCGCCCCTGTCATCCCTGCCGTCCCATATCGCCGTGTGAACTCCCGGGGGAACCGTCTCATCGAGGAGAGTCCTGATCTCCTGGCCGAGGATACTGTAGACCCGGATGGCGACTCTCTCTTCTTCGGGGATTTCATAACGGAGGGTTGTCGAGGAATTGAACGGATTCGGATAATTCTGCGAGAGGGTGAACCGGAGCGGCAGGGAAGGGGATTCAACACTGACATACTCCTCGCCGTAATGATACACGTTAGAGAGGGTGGATTGTTTCGTTTCGGTGATTGCGCCGATATAGATGTCGCCTGTCTCGACATCCGTCCATGACCGCTTGCCGCCGTAGGTGAGCAGAGCCGTATCGTTGAAGTCGATGACATGTTTTGTAGCAAGATCGTTGCACCGGCAGAGAATGACCGTCTCGTACTCAGGCTCATCGCGCTTAGTCCAGAACAGTGCAAGCCGCACGGGTTTGTCGGTCTCTACTGTGAGAATCCTGTCCGCGGCGGTGATCGAGAGAAAGTTGGGCCTTACGAAATCAAGGTAATGGGGTGTCGTTGTCGGTGCGATGTGAACAGGGAGAAAATTGCCCTGCGCCGTAAAAGGCACATCGACGCTGAAGAGATTCGGCGCTATCTTCCGTATGCCCGGCGAGTCATTGGATGTTATGTCGTTCCCAGCGAGCGCCGTTCCGCTGAGATCGACCTGGACTGAAAGGGGAATGGAAAACACCTCGATCGGAAGACCTCCGATCCAATTGCTTTCATGCACCTCGATAATGCACGTATTGCCTTCCCAGCGAGTTGTGATGTTGTCCACAGAGTCGCGGAGAAACCGGTGCTGCATGCACTCCCCATATCCCCCCGTAAACACGAATGCATCGCCAATCGCGAATCGCTGGCTGGCAAAAAAAACTTCGAGATCGTCCTTGCAGGTATCGTGCCAGTGGGTGAAATCGTTATACCAGCCGTGGTTTTCGAGCGTCTTTTCGAGAACCGACTCGCAGTATGCGATTCCCTCTATCCGTGTTTCAAAAGCCTGTGAACTGAGCTTTGTATTCCAGCAGTCCCAGTACCGTGTCGAGGAGGGCTGGCAGATCGCTTCATCGGCGGTATAATTGAACCTGTCGGGATACCCGAGGTACTTTCCGGTGATCTTTGAGACACCGTACGAAGTTCTGCTTTTTCCCGAAGCGTTGAAAGCGGAATTCCTCCCCGCAATAAACCATTTTTCCATGGCATACCGTACGCCGATTTCTCCCATACGGTAACTGAAACACGAGGGATAACGGCCGGATATCTGCTTCACCCATTCACGGTGATAGACTATAAGATCGCTCACCACATCGATTTCCCCCGATCTGCCGTTCTGCCAGTTGTAACCGTACCTGCCGCCGCTGAGATCATAAAGCTGCTGGCCGTGATTGGGGTATTTGTAGGGTTTCACTGCCCCGACAGTCACATCGGGGAAATAATGTTGCCCGACTTCGGTCCATTCCTTAAGGAAATAATCGGGGATATACGGATAATCTTTTTCCGAATAGTACTTGTAATCCTTCGGGTACTCCCAGCCGTCTGGATTGACCCACCGGTCGATCTGAAAATAGACTTCCCAGCTCAGCCTTCCAGTCTGCGAGCATTCTGATTTGTCGGTGGTGACAGTTATGGAAAACGGCGAATCGAAAACCGTGAGGGCGAGGTTGTATTTGAAACCCCACAGCTCCGCATCATACCGTGTCGAGGGCACAAGAACATCGGTACACTGGCTCCATGATGCCACAGCGCCGTACCGGTGATCGCAGGGATAGACAATCTGGGCGGACGAGCGGTGCGCGGCCAAAAGCATGACAAAAAAACAGAGACTGCGGACGCCGTGGTGAAGGTTCATCCCGGAAAACCCCATAAACAATAGAATGTGATGCGGTTTCACTTCCGACTGTATGGATTTTTCTGCGTTGATACGATCTTTTTGTTGCCGTTCGCTTCCTGTGCATCATTTTTTATCCTGTCAAATATAGCATTCCTGAAAAGCCGCGCAAGGACAACCTTACAAATTATAAAGGAATTTTTCGGTGGATATCACTGTATCTGGGAAATTATGAAAGTCCGGTGAAAACAAGAAAATATTGGCAATTATAAACTGTGCGGTTTCCGGTGTATTCCCACGAACCGGATTCATGAACAGTCACCGGGGAATGACAACCCGTTGTTTCCTGAAGTCATAGCACCGGTCGATAAGCTCGATATACCTGAGAAACGTTTCCTGTTCCGTTTCACTGACGGCTGTGGGCATTGTTATCGATAAGGTATGGAGCACCTCGTCACGGGTGATATTCGACCGGAACCGGATTATTCCCCCTTTTTTGAGCGACGTCACAAGCCCCTGTTCTTCCATGGATTCAAGGTACGCGCGGTTTGTCATGAGCGGTTCGCCGGAGGGAACGCCCTCCCACAGAAACACACGGTCGGTATGGGACAGGCGTTCGGGATACACGAGGCCATCCCTCCAGAGTACGATAAGAAAGCGCAGACCCCGTTCATCGAGCATGATGTATTGCTGTTCCCGTATTTCCTCGGTTTTACGTTTTTTCAGGCGATCCTTTCCCGCCCAGAAGAGCCGTTTTGTGGCGTGCTGGGCAGTAAGCAGAACCAGACCCACCGGACCGCCGAGCGGTATGGGAAGCCCCAGGAATTTACCGGAAAAATTCCTCCGTTCATCTTCGGGATTTCCCTGAAGTTTCCGAATCATCAGCTCAATCGGATTTATCATGGGTGGTTTGTTCTTTTCGGGTTTTTCACCATAATGCCGGGTTGTGTCGAACGAGTATACGGGACCCCGTTTTACCGTGGTATCAGGAGTATCAGTGGTATCAGAAATTTCAACGGTATCGTGAACTTCGGCAGGAGGCAGCGTTTCACCGGGCTGTGCGGACTTCAGGAGGAAATAGTCGGGCGGCAGCTGTTCACCGGATTCAGCCGGTTTAATATCTGCCGCAGGAGGGAGTTCGACAGCCGGTTTCGCATTCCGGGGCTGTTCGGGTGATATGGCGGGTTCGGGCTCGATGTTCTGTTGAGGAGGTGAGGGAGGTTCGGAAACCGGTTCGGGTAAGTGTGGGGGCGATGGTTCTTCCTGCGGCTCCGGTTCGGCCGGTTCCGGAGGTAATTCGACAAGCGGTATCACCTCCCATACGGTCTCTTTGCGGGGCGTCGAAAACCGGTAAACGGTAAACAGGGCTGTAAGCAGTCCATGAATGATGAGTGAGATGAGCAAAGCCCGGCGGAATACCGTGGTTCTGTTCGTGGGATGGGTCTTCATAACCGCTCTGTGTCAGCCTGTTGACTTTTCTCGTCGTTCCTGCATTATAGCCCGGTCGTGGTTACATATACGAATATATATTCAATTTCTCCGGCAGATGCCACTGTTTTCCTGTTACATATGACGGGCGGACATGAGAATAGCACACAGCGTGCAGGCAACAGCAAGGGGTATTACGAGGCTTTTGCGGAAATGTTTCCCCGATCTGGAATGAATACCGATGAGCGCGGGAATGGTGCTCCCGCCGAGTACTCCCGCCGCGAAGATGACCCCGAAAGCGCTCCCGCGGAAGAGCGGATCGACTTTTGCCACCGCCTTCCCGGCGATTATGGGAAACATGGGGCCGAGTGTGAAGCCTGCAACGATCACCGCCGCAGTGGCAATACCCTTATGCTCGTTTTTTACCAGAATCACGAGAACCAGAACCACGATAATGATGCACGTGATCAATACGGCCGTTTCTGTGAGGGGAGACACATACATCGCTGCAGCGAGCCGGCCGCCCATAAGGCTCAGCCAGAAAATCGAAAGCGTGATGTTCGCGGCGCGGTCGGTGAATTTCAGGCTGTTCGCATATGTGGTAATCCACGAGGAAAAGGAGCTTTCGATACCGCCGTAACAGAACAGGGCGCAGCTGAAAATGATGACGGCGGGATTGGAAAGGAGCACAAGAGCCTGCGCAGGGACAAACCGGCTGTGAATATCCGGAAACACCGTAAACAGCACAAACGGGAGCGGAATCAGCAGCAGAACCGTGAAAAAATTCCCCGTGTGACGGAATCCGAAACGGCGAACGAACAGTCCGATCACGAGCGGCGGGGTCAGGGCGCCCAGCGCGCCGAAAACATGGCCGAAATTGAGCGCGGCGGAAGGATTCAGGCCGTCGAACAGCACACGGGTGATGAGGTTATTGCCGAATGTCATGAGGCTCATCCAGCCTGTACCCATGATGAAACATGCAAACACGGCGCTGCCATATTTCCGGGCGGAAACGAGCATATATACCGAAATCGCGGCAAGGACAAACCCTGATGCTGCCACGGGACGGTAGCCGATGGTATCGACAAGAACTCCGAGCACAAGCGACACCACCATGCTCGTAAAGGTCATGACGGATATGAGCCCGCCGACACGTGCATTGTCGATGTCGAGCGATCGCGCCAGTTCGAGCTTGAAAGCGCCGATAACGGTGCCGATCATACCAAGACTGTATATGCTTGTAATCGCAAGAACCGCTGTCATGTGCTCCCCTGTGTGTTGAAATGTTGAAAACCCGCGGACAGCGCGGAATTAAAGGCACTAAAATACCACATTATTCCTGCCGGATAAAGCGGTATCTCTGATAATTGCCGGTAAAATTCATGCGAGCAGCCGGGAGACATCTTCATCCGCTGCCCGTAACCAGGAAAGCCGTCTGTGTTGATTACCGGTTAAAAACCTGTTGAAAAACAACGCGAAACTCCCGTATATATGGATGTAAGTTAGCCGCCGAGGTCAGGACAGAAATCTCACGATGAATAGAACGCGGATTTGCGCGGATTGGACGGATATACGCGGATTTTTTTCTTTATATATCGTTTTTTCATGTAAACGAATGATAATTACTAAATATAATATAAATAATCTCTTATCTCTATTTGTGTCTTTGTGTCTTCGTGGTAAAATATTTTCAGATAAACCCGTGCAAAAAAGAGGATTATACCATGTCTGAACACCTGTTAACAAAAAGCGTCTTCACTGCTCTCTCGCGCCGTGATGCATGCTCGCGAATTGCCGGAAGTGTTGCCCTGACAGCCATTTCGTCATTTCTGTCGCCCGCAGCGGGGAATGCCCATGTATCACCGGATTCCCCGTATTCCGGGGACAAGGAAAAACGCCGTAAGGAGCTCTATTCGCTCCTTGGCGACCTCCCCGACCGTAATCGCCCGATCACTGTTCAGAAAATCTCTGAGGAAAAGACCGAAAAGTACATTCTGGAAAAGCTCGTGCTCGACCTCAACGGCATCGAGCCGGTTCCGGCTTATTTTGTCCGGCCGCTCGATGCCCGCGGACGGACACCGGTCATTCTCTACAACCACGCCCATTTCGGCGAATACGACATGGGCAAGAACGAGTTCGTTCTCGGCCGTTTCGAGATGCAGAAACCGCCATACGCAGAAGAGCTGACCCGCCGCGGGTACTCGGCGCTCTGCATCGATGCATGGGCATTCGGCGAACGCCGCGGCAGGACCGAAAGCGAGATTTTCAAGCAGATGCTCTGGACAGGGCAGGTCATGTGGGGAATGATGGTCTATGACAACATTCGCGCGCTCGACTACCTCGTGTCGCGGGACGATATAGACTCAAAGCGCATCGGAACCATGGGAATGTCCATGGGAAGCACCATGTCGTGGTGGCTAGCGGCGCTCGATACGCGGATAAAGGTCTGTGTGGACATCTGCTGCCTGACCGACTTCGATGCCCTCATCGAGGCCCGCGGGCTGGACGGGCACGGCATCTACTACTATGTTCCGAGCCTCCTCAGGCATTTCACCACATCGCAGATCAACGGGCTCATATCGCCCCGTCCGCATCTCGGGGTCGCGGGACGGTATGATTCCCTTACGCCGGTCAGGGGTCTCGAGCGCATCGACCGCGACATGAAGGAAGTCTACCGCCGTGACAACGCACCCGAAGCATGGAAGCTGACAGTCTACGATATCGCCCATTTCGAGCCTGCGACAATGCGGAAGGAGATCGTGGAGTTTCTGGGAAAATGGATGTGAACATACCACATTGCGTTCATAAAGGAATAAAAGCATTTACGATGTACGATTTTAGATTTACGATTTTGGAATGATATACCTCCATAATTCGTTAATTGTAAATCATATCTGGATTAAAAGTGAATATTTAAATACGAATTGGTATGAACATACCACATATAGTTTTCACTGTCTGATGTCATAACCGGTTTTAGAGTTTACCCCCCCCTTGGATCATTATTCAAGGGGGGATTTTTTTTGGTATCATTCATAAAATTCCTATATATCAATGGGAAAACCGATTCCCCTGAAATTTTTGTTTCTCTCCCCTCGTCAAATACACTCAAGCATGCTTATAACACACTGTTCATATTCTGAAACACTGTAACGAATAAGGAGAGTATATGAAAGACTTTTTGAGAAGAACAGCCGTTGTGATTATCGCTCTTGTTACGATCTGTCCATGCATTTCTTCCGCAGCGCCGTCTGCCGAAAACGTGACGGGAGAGCATATCTGGCTCGGTGTCCTGAAGGTTCCCAACGCTGAGCTTAGAATGGTGATTGAAATATTCCGCAAAGCCGACGGGAATCTTACGGCTGCACTCAGTAGTCCCGACCAGGGCGCATATGGTATCCCGGTCGATGAATTTTCCCTTGCGGACGGAACCGCGCGTTTTGTAATAAAAGCCGCAAATCTTGTTATCGAAGGTCCGATCAACGATAAAGACATGACGATCGATGCGCAGTTCAAGCAGGGCAGCGAATCGTTACCTCTTCCCCTGAAAATTGTTGAAGAGGTGCCTTCCCGCCCTCCAAGAAAACAGGACCCTGTAAAACCCTATCCCTATATCGAGGAAGCTGTAGTTTTCGATAATCCCGAAGGTGGTGTCAAACTGTCCGGCACTCTGACCATTCCCCGGACACAGGGGGTGCATCCGGCAGTCCTGCTCGTGGCGGGTTCGGGGCCGAATGACCGCAATGGAACATCGTACGGACATTTCTGGCTGCTCGCCGATTATTTGACGCGGAACGGATTTGCCGTTCTCCGGTATGACAAACGCGGAATCATGCGTTCGACCGGGAATTATCGTTCGGCAACAACGACCGATTTCGCCGGTGATGCCCTTGCCGGGGTACGGTATCTCATGAGACACTCCGATATCGATCACGGGGCAGTCGGCATGATCGGGCACAGCGAGGGAGCTTTTATCGTTGCGCAGGTGGCGTCCGAAAGCCCCGATGTGGCCTTTATCGTGATGCTCGGCGGGACAGGAATCAACCACTACGATCTTGAGGTTTTACAGGATTGCGCGGAAATAGGACAGTCGAAAGGTTTGGGCGATGCCGACATCGCGGTAATCCGCAGCTGGTCGCAACGGTTTTATGCCATTGCGAAGGACGAAAAGGATGACGCGGTCGCCGAGAAAAAAATGCGGGACATGTACGCGAATATGACCGACGACGAGAAACGTCTTATCGGCGAAAACGAGTGGAATATGGGCTGGACTCTCCAGGCAAAGAACGCCATCTCGCCGTGGTTCAGGGAATTTATAGCCGGTGATCCGCAGCCGATACTGCGGAAGGTCACATGTCCGACGCTCGCGCTGACCGGCAGCAAAGATGTCCAGTGTCCCCCGAAAGAAAACCTCAAAGGGATCGAGGAATCGCTGAAAGCCGGAGGGAATACCCGGTACACTGTGATAGAAATGCCGGACCTGAACCATCTCTTCCAGACAGCCACAACCGGTTCTCCCGATGAATACTCGAAACTCGAGGAAACCATTGCCCCGTCAGCTTTGGATACGATCGCACAGTGGTTGACCGGTCAGACAGGAAAATACGTCAGCAGTAAATAGACGGAATACTGTTTTTGAACAATAATTAAGAGGGCGGAGAAATTCCGATTTCACCCCACACGTCAAATGCTTTAAAAGTCTTGTGATAAAGTCTGTAAGTTTGGATATAAGCTGTCAAGGGTCGGCACGAAGTGCCGATCCCCGATTAATGATTCGGGGACAAGCTTACATGCCCTTGACAGCAACAAAACAACACATTTCGTCATAGGGCTCGTGAAATATATACTTTTTCACAGCCCTCTTAAAGCATGCTTATAACACACTATTCTTATTTTGAAACACCAAAAAGGGGAGTATCATGAAAAATCTCTTGAAAATTTTGGCTGTCGCGATCATTGTTCTTGTCCTGTTCTGCCCGGGTATCTCCTTCGCGGCACTGACCACGGAGGAGATCGGGGAACATATATGGTTCGGTGTTCTCAACGTCTCTGGCCATGCTCAGTTCAGGATAGCGATTGAAGTGTTGCGTAAAGCGGACGGGAATCTTGCCGCTTTTTTGACCAGTATCGACCAGAGGGATATCGGCATTTTGGCCGATGAGTTTTCCTTTGAAAACGGAACTGCCCGATTTGTAATAAAGGTTGCGGATATTGTCATCGAAGGTCCGATCAACGAGGATGACCTCTCGATCGATGCACAGTTCACGCAGGGGGGGAACACCATACCCCTGCCCCTGAAAATCGTTGAGGAACTTCCCGTTATCCCGAAGAAACAGGACCCGGTAAAACCCTATCCTTATGATGAAGAGACGGTTGTTTTCGATAATCCCGCGGTTGGGGTCAAACTCGCCGGTACGATGACCATACCACGGTCCCCGGGGCCGCATCCTGCGGTTCTCCTCCTGTCGGGTTCGGGTCCCATGGAACGTAACGAAAAAGCATTCGGCCACAAACCGTTCCTCGTGCTCTCCGATTATCTCACACGGAACGGGTTCGCGGTTCTCCGTTATGACAAGCGCGGAGTAGGCAGGTCCACCGGGGATCATCACTCGGCAAAACCGTCCGATTTTGCCAGCGATGCCCTTGCCGGGTTCCGGTATCTGAGAAGCCGCCCCGATGTCGATCCGCGTGCTGTCGGCATTGTCGGGCACAGCGAGGGAGGCCTGATTGCTCCCATGATTGCTACCGAATCCCCGGATGTGGCCTTCATCGTTATGCTCGCCGGGCCGGGAATCAGCAACTGTGAGGGTATCGTTTTACAGAATTGCGCCATCAGGCGGGCGAAAGGCATGAGCGAAGCCGACATCGTGATATTCCACGACTGGATCGAACGATATCATGTCATTCTCAGAGACGAAAAGGATGATGATGTCGCCAGAAAGAAACTGAACAGCCTGTTTGACAATATGACCGAAGATGAAAAAAGGATTGTTCCCACACCAAGACACGCCATCGACGCCGACCTCTCCTCACCGTGGTTCAGGGAATTCATAGCCGGCGATCCCCGGCCGACGCTGCGTAAAGTAACATGCCCGGTGCTTGCATTGAACGGCAGCAAGGACGTGCAGGTTTCCGCAAAGGAAAACCTCAGAGGAATCGAGGAATCGCTGAAGGCCGCAGGAAACACCCGGTACACCGTGAAAGAAATGCCGGATATGAACCATCTTTTCCAGGTAACGGACAAGACCGGCGCTGTGGAGGAATACAAAGACATCGAGGAAACCATGTCCCCCGTTGTGCTGGATACGATCGCACAGTGGCTGGTAAGTCAGACAGAACGATACGCTCAGGGAAAGTGAATGTAATAGTATGGTATGTTCTCAATAATGACACGTAAATATCTGCTTGATCAATAGTGTCCTGTTAAAATTCTAATAAAGCTGGAAATATCGTGTAAATAGTCTATTTATAAGTATGTGGAGTGTTTTGGATGTGATTATTACCCCTTTTCTCCACCCGAACTCACCCCTCAATCCCCTCTCTTTCAAAGAGAGGGGAAGCGCCACCAATATCTGTATTATCAAAGTGATATGCGCGGGGTGAGTTCCTGTTATAAAGGTGGTAATTGTCATAGTCTGCTATAAACACGAGATAATAAATATTTTTACCGGACAGTTATCCTACTTGATATAAAAATCTGTATATCCCTTTTAAAATAGTTAACTTAATTGATCCCCTCGGCTGCACCGTTTCCCCCTTACAAAACTAAGTGGGATACCGAAAGGCAGGGGGGATCTTTATGATAATAAAATTCAACTTTAAATATCTGAATTAATCGAATTAAAAACAATGTGGTACAGACATTTCCCCATTTTTAGGTATCATATCATCGGCATATAAAGTCCATTTTATTTTAGGATATCTATTTAAGTTATTAAAAATATCACGATTAAACTTGTATTGTAAAGTAAATATATCTCCAATCTCTTTCTCTTGTTTTGGAAATAAAACATCATCGGAACGGTAAACTACATGTATTGATCCTGATTCTTTTTTTACCCAAATCTTATCAGAGGAATAATCAGGTATAACTTCATACATAACGGCATCACTTCCGTCATGTTTTTTTAAATCAGGAAATGAGAATTCCAGCATGCAATGATTTACCAACAAATGGCTTTTATTTATTATCTTTATTCCTAATTTATATTCATGAATACTACCAATATCTGTTATTACGATATATTTGAATTCAACAACAACATCAGGTTTGTTAGCTCGGTTCATTACATCTCTTATCTGATAATCCTCCATTGGTATAACTTCGAAATTCAATCGAATGTAATATCTATAATCTTTATTTTGAGTAACCTGATGTGCAGTCATGCTCTGTGGAACTTCAACAACATAAACGACATGATCTGTTCCGGTATTTATTGGCACAGGATAAATGGTAAATCCTGATATGGGAGGTTGAATATTGGATGCAATAACTTGTTCCAGCCACTCTTTAGAGTACTGTGTGCGATCGATGGGATCAATTTTTTCAGGTTTATGTTTGTGAGATTTTTCTTGGTATTCCTGTATACCGTAAAATATCAATCCCCCGGAAGCGTTCGCCATTCCGGAAACATCTTTTGCTATTTCTTTCTTTTTACCGTCACTTTTATCGAGTGAATCAGCACCTTTATACTCTAAACCTGTACTTTCTTCTATTCCATTATCAATATAGTGCTGAATTATTTCCTGATCCCATTCTTTTTCCATACTATCTCCCTTGAATATTAATAATATTAAACATTTGAATATATTTTTTCAATATTTTTTAAAATGAGCAGATTTAGTCTGTGGAATGTTAATAAAAAGTTTGCCTTTATAATATAATAATATACTGAAAAGATTTCAATAAAAATTTATTGATACAATTTTATATCTTTTTTACTTTAGTAAGTGATTAGGGTTTCTTTTACATGATCATCTATGGATATAGTTACACTGTTGTACTTTTTCATTCACACCCCGTTCACCACATTCTTCGGGTTTCCCGCGAGAAACGCCCGAACGTTGTCGACCACGATGCCCATGAGCCGTGACCGCGCAGCCCTCGTCGCCCACGCGATATGCGGGGTGATGATGCAGTTTTTCGCGTTGAGGAGCGGATTATCCGCTGGGGGAGGCTCGACCGGCAGCACATCCATGGCGGCGCCCGCGATTTTCCCGGTATTGAGCGCTTCGGCAAGGTCGTACGGGTTCACAAGCGGTCCTCTGCCGGTATTGACGAGGTATGCCGACGGCTTCATGAGCGCAAGACGGGCTGCATTGATCATGCCCTCCGATTCGGGTGTCAGCGGACAGTGGAGGGTTACCACATCGCTTGTCATGAATACCGTGTCGAGGTCTGTGAATATCACACCGGCGCTGTCCGGCTGAAACGGGCTGATGTCGTATACGAGCACCTTCATACCGAACGCCGATGCTATACGGGCAACTGTCCTGCCGATCCTGCCGAACCCGACAATACCCATCGTAAGGCCGTCGAGCTCGATGAGCGGGTAGTCCCAGTAGCAGAAATCGGGATTCGATGTCCATCTGCCGATGCGGACGGTACCGGAGTGATGGGCGACATGCTGGGTCATCTCGAACAGCAGCGCGAACACCATCTGCGCCACGGACATCGTGCTGTATGCCGGAACATTGGTCACCGGGATACCCCGTTCGCGGGCGGCATCGAGATCGACGACATTGTACCCTGTCGCCATGACGCCGATATATCTCATTTTGGGGAGCTTGTCGATAACGGGACGGTCGAGCACGGTTTTGTTGGTCAGCACGATACCCGCTCCCGCTGCACGGCGGAGCACATCGGGGGGGCCGGTGCGGTCATGGATGTCGCAGTCGCCGAGCTCCCGGAGGGCATCCCAGCTCAGGTCTCCGGGATTGAGCGTATAGCCATCGAGAACGACTATTTTTTCGATATTACCCATCGATTCGTATCCTTTCCGATCTGTATATATCTGTCTACACGATTCAATAGAACACGGATTCACGCGGATCAGGCGGATATACACGGATTTTAATTTTCGAACATATCATCAAAGAGGGTGTGAAATATACTATTTCATTTCCCTTTTATCCCGGATTATTCTGAAAATGCATGTGCAGTTCACGGTGCCAAAGCCCCGGCCTGATGACGGGAGTCCCTGCGATGCAGTCATTCCCGAATCTTTAATCGGGAATCCATATACAATCTGCATACATTTTCTTCCTTCGTTATGACTATCTATGGTCATAGGCGTTATTCATAAAAAAGGATCAGCACACACGACGCGTCTCGCTGCAACACCGTATGAAGGCATCAAGATACAAATATAAAGGATTATTTATGCTATCATGAATAAATTGTGATTTTTCATGTCAGAACCGTCCGGATGAGTTTCATATCATCGGCATAATGCAGCGCGGTGTGGGTTTCAATGAATCTCCCCAATTCCCGATTCAATCAATTTTCTTTTTTTACTCAAGCCCTCTTCAGCATATGAACACCCGTTTTCAACGGTGAGGCAACAGCAAGGTTCTTGCAGTCTTGTCCTGTCCCCTTACATGGGTGATGTCATGAAGCGAAAGGAAGAGAGTTTTTTTGAATCAATCGTAAAACTCCGAGATAAACAATAGATTTAAGTATTCTAATAAGCAGCTATTTTTGTATTGATTTTTCCCGGATGGCATTATATCATATCGCTTTATATAATTGATGATCGATTAAGATCAAGTTCAATTATAACTCTTATAAGGTTTAAAAAAAAATGGAAGGTAGTTTATGATATTTTGTTTATCAACAATCTAAAAAAAGGTCAGGTGAAAGCAAAATATGGTATAAACAGGCTGAAGGTGAAAGTAATCATGTATCAGTCGATTATGTAAACATTTTTTTACTGAATCTGAGATGCAATCACTAAAAGATTGGGTCATCGAATAATGAGTACCTGAACGATTCATGAATTATAAGCTTGTTTTTTTGCCCTCACCCCCCGTTTCGCGCGGGCGAGGGAGAGCTTCCAAACGGATGCTGAAAGTTGAATCCTCTCCCATGCATGTGAGAGGGAATTAAAGGGTGAGAGAACACATTGTAAAACAATGCGGTTAAGAAAAAATCGTGATATGCATATCCTGCCTTCTGAGTAACGACAGGCATTTACGTACAGCACGTTTACCGGGAATCCGGGTACGCATTTACCGGATGAACTAAAAAATTATGGTTATTACCTGAAACCTCGACTGTTGAACAGCCGACAATCCAAGGAGTACTTTATATGAAAAGAATATTGACTGTAGCAGTTATAATATCAATTCTGGCAGCAGGAATACCCATGAGAGCATATTGTGGAATCGTTTCACCGCTTGTGGTTCTTCCTTCAACAGATGTCCGGATTCCGCAGGGAACAGATATAAGATTGTACAGTGCTCCCATGATTCTCGCGAGTTCATTCTTTGATGGCAAAACTCCTGATGCTTATATACTTTCAAACGATCCTTCCGAAAAAAAGCTTATCACAATGGATGCTGCAGGGAATGCCGTGACATATACAGATTCCGATGTTCTGGCAGGTGTAAGCTCAAGAAGCGGAATGGTTTATGGCGATAATATGGTCGTTGTTATTGATTATAATCCCAGTGGTGGAGCGAACTACTCAGCCTTGTATAAGCTTGCAAAAGACGGGACCTTCAGCGAATGGAAATTATCCCAGGGTCATGGTGGAACCAATTTTGTTATACCCGGAGTCAAAAACAGTTTGTTCTTACCTGCTTCCCTTCCTGCGGGTGTCAGTATGCAGCAGGGTATAACCGCCAAGGTTCTCAAATCAAATTATACCTTCGGTCCGGTTGGCAATTTTTTCTTCGGACCGGACGGAAGCCTCTACGCGTTTACCAGCAGCGCCAACAGGAAAATGCTTGCAAAAATTGCGGCGGACGGTTCTTCAGGTGCGGCAGCGGAATCCGATATTCTCGTGGGCACAAACTTACGAGCCGGAGCTCTGTACGAAAACGGATATGTTGTATCGGTTGACTATGCTCCTGATGCCGGTAATCAGTTTGGAGGAATTTACGTCATGAATAATGACGGAACCTATTCCACATGGAATCTGTCCCAGGGGCACGGCGGTATCAGTGATCTCATTTCCGCCCCGCAGGGCGGTTATTATTTTACCGACTTTGAAAATGACAATATCTGGCACATCACGACACCGGATCAGGCTGAAACACCCCTGTTTAAAGAATCTCCGGTTGCGCCGTGGTCGGTCGCTGCAAACGATGCCGGCGATGTATATATGGTGAACTGGATACCCGGCGAGTGGTGGTCCAACGGCGGAATCAATGCGGTTTACCGTTTGGCAGGCGATTCTGCAGAGCTTGTTGTCGAGGCGCCTGAAGGAAGCCGGTTGTTCTCCATAGCTGCCGCCAGAGGCGGCATATTCGGGAACTCCTTTTATGTGACTGACAGCCTGGGCGGCAGAATTTTCAGAGTGGAATCAAACAAAACCCTGACACCGGTTATTACGGGGCTCAAAAATCCCGGAAGAATAAAATTCGATACGGTTACGGGGAACATGGTCGTGGTATGCGATGGCCAGTATATCGTGTGGTTTGGCAGCAACGTAACCTCTTTCACTGCGCAGCCCGAACCTTCAGAATCTTTCAAAGGTTTATATTTTTCCGATTTTGAATACGATAACGTCTGGTTTGTTCCGGCTGAAGGAAAAAACGAGATTCCGATTCTTGAAAGTGATATCCCGCCGGGTCTGGGAACGATAACATACAATGATTTGAACGACACTATCTATGCCTTGAACTGGCAGGGGAGCGGCTGGCCGTTCGGAGGTGAGGATGCCGTATACGAGATCGGATCGAACGGCGTTGCAACGCAGGTTATCAAGGGGAGTTTTTCTTCCATAGCCATGAGCAGGGGAGGCGCCTTCGGGAAAGCCCTGTATGTGAGCGATTCGCAAGCCGGTCAGATTCTGAAAATCGAGGACGGGAAAACCACCGCGGTAATCACCGGTCTTCCCAGCCCCGGAGCGATTTCCTTTGATCCGGTATCCGGCGCTATGGTGGTGGTTTGTGAAGATGGCAAATCGGTTGCATGGATCGGTGCGAACCTGAAAGCCCCTGCAGCCGGAGACCCGGGAACTGTCGGGATGTTTTTTATTCCGGAAGAACAGGATTCTAACCGGATGGGCAATTTTACCATAAACGGAAGCGAGGTCAGTCTTCAGTTAACGGACGAAAAGCCTGCCGGATATTCTGCGGTCAGTAAAAAAGCCCTGACCGGTGATTTTGAAATAACCGCGAGTATCCGCATGTCCGAAAAAACGCTTCAACAGGGACAGAACAGATATGCTACTTTTTCTGTGGTGTCCGATGTGTCGGGTCAGAGAACAAACCAGGCTTATATTGGGATTCTCCAGAAAACTGCAGGAATTACAGGGTGGTCGGGAGGACAGTACGCCGTCTACACAGACATGTGCATAGGCGCATCCTGGGGAAGGTTCAATTCCCAGTCTCTATCAGGCGAGCCATTCCGTTCTTTTAAAATTGCCCGAAAAAACGGCGCAATTTCCACCTACTATCTTGAAGGAGATTCGTGGGTGAAACTCAGCACCGCAAGCGATGGTTTCAATGATCGGGTAAGAGTATATTTTTCACTTACTACCGACTGGGACGCCACTGTCGGTGTTGCTCATTCGGC